>NZ_JAZAQF010000092.1:0-619 GCF_043235035.1 Limnothrix redekei LRLZ20PSL1
AATAACTGGGTTAATCGTTTGTGGAATGGCTTGGCTAATACTTGGGATTTGGCCAAAACGCCGGCTAGGGGCGCTGGGGATCGTGTCATGGTGGTTGCTGCCCGTTCGATCGGCAGCATCCAGATGAACCGCTTGGTGCAGGGCGATGTGGGTAGTGGCAAGACCATTGTAGCATTCCTCAGCATGCTAATGGCACTGGATAGTGACTGCCAGGCCTGCCTTATGGCACCAACAGAGATATTGGCCGAGCAGCATTTTAATGGATTGCAGCCACTGGCTAACAAGATGGGCCTGCCGATTGCCAAACTCACAGGCAGTACCAAAACCAAGGAGCGCAAGGTGATCCTGGAAGCATTGGCCAATGGTGTGTTGCCATTTATTGTTGGAACACATGCACTACTGGAGCCTACCGTCAAGTTCAAGCGGCTGGGCCTCAGTGTGGTAGATGAGCAGCACAGGTTTGGTGTGGCGCAGCGAGCTCGCTTGTGGGAGAAGAACTTGAACGAGGAAGGGGTAGCGGTGGCACCTAATTTCTTCATAGAGTTCTTCGTAACGCGGCAGGTGGCTGGTGGAGCAGGTGGGCGTGAAAGCGCCCGGCAGTGAAAACAACACAACACGC
>NZ_JAZAQF010000023.1:0-45743 GCF_043235035.1 Limnothrix redekei LRLZ20PSL1
CTACCACTACCGCAATGCTTGATCAACTGCTGGCGGTTGCTCTTCGATTAATTGATCCCCAATATCTCAGAAACTGGTTTGCTCATTGCTGCTACTGCACCTCATAGCACTGGAAAGTGCTGTAATTACGCGAATCTCCGATGAATTACTCGGATTTTCAGAGTTTGCAGTCGATAGACTAAGGTTTTGCATGACCAATGGGCATGGGGATTATGCGGATTGATTCGATCGCATTGTAATGATTTTTTGATAAGCAAAAATACTTACTCTATTGCTGATGCATGATCAGTCAACAATTTCTGAACTATTGCCCCACCTCGCACCCGCTCAATTGATGGTCGGTTGCCCATCTTTGGGGGCCAACGGTCGATTCGGGCGCTGCCGCTCCAGACGCTTGATACACCAGACGCTTGATACAATTGCCGACATCTGCAAATCACGCTAATCAGGTGAACCTATGAGTGCAATGTCCCAACTGCAATCCGCCCTCGATCGCGGCCAAGCCTTGAAAGCGATCGCTGGTTTGAACAATTTCGACGGCGATCGGGTCGAAGCGATCGTCAAGGCAGCCGAGCTGGGCGGTGCAACCTTCGTGGACATTGCCGCCGATCCCGCCTTGGTGCAACGGATTAAGGCGATCACCAGCTTGCCCGTCTGCGTGTCTGCCGTGGAACCCGCCAAGTTTGTGGACTGCGTGGCGGCCGGCGCTGACCTGATTGAAATCGGGAACTTTGACAGCTTCTATGCCCAAGGCATTCGCTTTGAAGCCGCCGAAGTGTTGGCCATGACCCAAGAAACCCGCCGCCTGCTGCCCGATGTGCTGCTGTCGGTGACGGTTCCCCACATTTTGGCCCTCGATGAGCAAGTGGCCCTGGCGGAAGCCCTGGTGGCCGCTGGCGCAGACATCATCCAAACCGAAGGTGGCACCAGCAGCCAACCCGTCCATGCCGGTAGCTTGGGCTTGATTGAAAAGGCGGCTCCCACCCTGGCCGCTGCCTACGAAATCAGCCGCGCGGTGTCCGTGCCGGTGCTTTGCGCGTCGGGGATCTCGGCGGTGACGGCTCCCCTGGCGATCGCGGCGGGTGCTGCGGGCGTGGGCGTGGGTTCGGCCATCAACAAGCTGGACAGTGAAATCGCTATGGTGGCTGCTGTGCGCTCGATCGTTGAGTCGTTGACGGGCACTGGCACAGCTTTGGGCACTAAGAACCTGCAAGCCGCCTCAGGCACTGGCACTGGTACAGCTTTGGACACCGAGAACTAGCGCCTCAGAGTTCCGATCGCTGCCAATTGCGGTGGGCGATCGGGATTGAGCCTAAGCTCAGCCAGCAACCTCACGGATGGCTGATTTTCCCAAACCTCAAAAATGAGCACAGAAGCCGCCTCTCAAGGGTGGCTTTTTTGGTCTTGTTTTTCTGATTTGATAGGATCAATCGCGATCATCCACCCATTTAGCAACGGCGGGATCATTGATGCTCACTCCTGATCAGCGGCGGGCCGCGGAAGCACCCCAGAGCGTGGCAGTGTTGGCAGGGGCCGGCACGGGCAAAACCCACATGCTGGCTGCACGCTACCTGTACCATGTGACGGCATTTGGCTTCTCCCCGATCGAGATTGTGGCGGTCACCTTCACCCGCAAAGCGGCGGAGGAGTTGCGATCGCGCATTCGGCAGGATTTGCAACAGCTTTTGGCCACCGAAGCCGCAGCTCTGGCCAGTGGCCATCCATCAGCCCTGACCCAACTCTACGATCGCTGGCCAGGCTGTGACCTATTGGCCGATTTGGAAGCGGCGGCCGTGAACACTTTCCATGCCGTGGCGGGACAAATTTGCCGAGAACAAGCGCACCATTTAGAATTAGCGCCCAACTTCACGATTCAAGAGGCTTGGGAAACGAGTCTTTGGCAAAAGGAACAGTTAGATTTGGCGTTAGATGAGCTGCCAGAGTCGCATTATGCGGCTGTGCCCTATTCCACTTTGCGCCCTATTTTGGAAGGATTATTAGCCGATCGCTATACGGCAGAACAGGCCTTGCAGCGCGATCGCGCCGATTGGGAAACACAGGTCGAAATTTGGCGACAAGCAGCGCTCGATCGGCTGGTGAATGCTCCCAGTTGGCAATCGGCACAACAGTTTTTATCCCAATGGGCTGGAAAGCCCGGAGACGGAGCCGAGGGCAATCGGCAGCGAATTTTAGAATTAATGGATGCGATCGCCCAAGATCGCAATTCCGATCAATGGGCCACTTGGGCAAAGGCGATTGATTTTAGTAAAGGACGAGGCAGCAAGAAAAATTGGGATTCTGCGGATCTTTTAGAATCCGTCAAAGCAGCGATGAAGGCTGTGAGAGGTCAGATTAACCAGGCCTTGAAAGAAGGAGCCATTCTTTGCAAATTAGGAGAAGTTGACGATCGCTTTGAGGAAAAACTGAAAACTATTCGCCAAGTCTATGGTTGGGTGCGTTCTCGCTTGGAAGTGGCGAAAAAGCAAGCCCGGCTCATGGACTTTAGCGATCTGGAATGGTATGCCCTCAAGGCGTTGGAAATGCCGGAAGTTCAAGCCTACTATCGTCAGCGATGGCAAGCATTTTTGGTGGATGAATTTCAAGATACAAATCCGGTGCAAAGCGCCTTGCTCGATCGCCTGCAACACGATCGGGCAAAGGTGACGATCGTTGGCGACGGCAAGCAATCAATCTATCGGTTTCGCCGGGCAGAAGTGGGGCTATTTCAAGATTGGTGCGATCGCCTGGCCCGCTCTGCCGAGGGCGATCGGGTCAGTTTGTCCCAGAGCTTCCGCACCCATCGGGATTTGGTGGCCGCTGGGAATGCGCTTTGTGAGCCGTTGTTGAACGAGTTGCACCAACCCTTGCGGGGCGATCGGGCAGAACCACCGCTCGATCGCCCCGTGACCCTGTTGGCGGTGGCGGCCACCAGCAAGGCGCAGAAGGTTGCGATCCGGCGGGTGGCTGAGGCCCAGGCGATCGGTCAACGATTGCGCGATTGGGTCGATCGGGGATTGCTGATTTTTGACAAGGCCTTAGGAACCCCTCGCCCGCTGGAATTTCGCGACATTGCAATTTTGGGGCGCACCCATCGGCAACTGAGCATCATTGCCCAAACCCTAACGGCGGCGGGGTTGCCGGTGAATCTCTGCTCCGGCGACTTGCTGGATACCCGTGAGGCAAAGGATGGAACCGCTTTGCTCCGGTTTTTGGCAGATCCGCAAGATAGCGTGGCCCTGGTCACGATTTTGCGTAGTCCTTGGTTTGCAGTCAGCGATCGGGCCCTGTTCGCGGTCAGCCGCCAGTTTCCAGCGCCGGAACCCGCCACCCCCGATGGATCCCCCGCCCCGCGCCGATCGCCCAATTGGTGGGCCGCTCTGCAAGAGTTGCTCACCGATTCAGCGACTTTCAATCAGTTGGACGAGGGCGATCAACAGGCCCTGAAGCGGGCGGTGGAGCAGTTGCGGCGCTGGCGGGGCGATCGGCGGCGGGAACTGCCCTCCCAGTTGCTGCACCGGGCCGATCGAGCCACGGGCTACAGTGCCACGATCGCTAACTTACCGGACGGGGCCCGCCGCCTGCGGGATTGGCGCGACTTTGCCGACTGGATCGCCCAATTGGAGGAAGGGGTGGGCGACACCTTTGGCGTGGTGCGGCGGTTGCGACGCATTGAAACCGTGCGCCGGCTGAATTCTGGTGACCTCAAAACCCTCTTTGCCCGATCGCCCCTGGAAGCCGGTAACGCCATTGACCTGATGACCATCCATGCGTCCAAAGGGTTGGAATGGCCGGTGGTGGTGTTGCCGGATCTGAATCCCCAGCGAGATTTCCAACAGTCAACTTCTTGGCGAATGAGCGCGGACTTGGGATTCGTGTTCCAGTGGCGTGACCAACCCCAGGAAAATCCGCAAATTCCCGCCCTGTGGCACTTGCTGGCAGCGGCCGATCGGGAAGCGGAGCAGGCGGAAACCCGCCGATTACTCTACGTTGCTTTGACTCGGGCCCGCGATCGGTTGCTCCTGAGCGCCAATTTGCCTTGGCATGAACAAAAGGCTGAAAAGGCTGAGAAACCGGACAAATCGGACAAACCCGAAACCAGCGAGGACGAAACGGGCGATCGCTTCCGTCCTTGGGATTGGGTGCAAGGGGTAGCCCAGGCCCAAGGCTGGCTGATCGACTGTGTGATGATCCCCGCAGACTCGCCGGATCTTCCCGATCGACCTGATTCAACCAATCAACCTGATCCAACCGATCAACCCGATCAGCCCGATCCAACCAATCAAGCTAATTCCCAAAGCCCCCAAGACCAAACTGCTCCGGGCAATTGCCCCCCAACCGCCCCCCGCCCACTTCCCGGCGACGGTCAGCCCCTTTGGGGTTGGGTGTCCTCCGGCTTGGATGAATTACCCGTAGTGGCGCTCAGGGAATATGCACGCTGTCCCCGGCGGTTTGCTTGGCGCATTGTGGACGATCGCCCCCCCAGCGGTGACGGGCCCGCCCGATCGCGCCGGATTGGCACGTTGGTTCACCGGGCGATCGAACGGCGCATTCAAAATGTTGCTACCCTAGCGGCCCAGGATCCCGGATTGGATCTCGAAGCGGTCAGCGAAGCCCTGACCCTCGCCGATCGATTTTGGCAAGATCCCGCCTTGGTGCCCCTGAGCCACGATTCCCAAGCTCAGCAAGAAGTGCCGATCGGGTTTGATTTGGCGCTGCCTCACGGCCAAACCCTGCGGCTGAATGGGGTGGCCGACTGGGTGGGAACCGCTGGAGTTTTGGACTTCAAGACCGATCGCGATCGCGTGCCCAGCGAACACCGACTGCAACTGTGGGCCTATGCCCATGCCTTGGGGGCCGATCGCGCCGCCCTGGTCTACTTGCGCCATCCCGATCGCCCGATCGAATGGTTCACTCAGCCCCAACTGCAACCGCTGCAAGCCCAAGCGATCGAGATTGCCCAACGAATTCGGGCAGGACAATTTGACCCCACGCCGGGCCCCGCCTGTCAGTTTTGCCCTTACCACGACACCTGTGATGCGGCCCCACGGGACATTTCAACCTAGGCCATTACCGAGAACTGGGGCGATCGCGCGGCACATCCCCCGCCAAGGAAGACGGTTGCCGGATTGCCTCATAGGGCAGCGCCACAATTCGATCGCGCCCCTGCTGTTTGGCTTCGTATAGGGAGCGATCGGCCCCGGCAATCAAATCAGAAATTTCATCTCCCGACTGGGGAATATGGCTCATAATTCCAATGCTTAAAGTCACGTGTCTACTCACCTGGGAACCACTGTGGGGAATCGCCAACTGATGAATTTGTCCGCGAATTTGATGTGCTAATTGCACCGCTTCCACTAGGGTCGTGTTGGGTAGCAAAACCGCAAATTCTTCGCCCCCATAGCGTGCCGCCAAATCACTACTTCGGCGGGCATGTTCCCGAAGAACTTGAGCGATCGCCGCCAAGCATTGATCGCCCATTAAGTGGCCATAGGTATCATTATATTTTTTAAAATAATCCGCATCACAGAGCATTAAAGATAAGGGTTGGGTCGATCGTAAACATCGATTCCATTCCGATCTCAACACTTCATCAAAATGCCGACGATTGGCAATTTGCGTCAGTCCATCGATGCGAGCTTGGTGAGCTAATTGTAATTCCAGTCGCTTGCGATCGGTAATATCCATTACCAAAAATCCAACACGATAGGGCTGATGATTTATATCAAAAATTGGAAAATAGGACACTAGCCAGGTATTCTCAATTCGAGATTGAGTAGAAATTTGGGCATTAATTTCTTGATTCAAAATCGAATCACCTGTGCTAAAAACCGCTTGAAACAGTGGCTCCAAACTCGATCGCAACCCAGGAACCACATCCCAAATCAAGCGCCCCAAATGCCCCGACTCCGGCAATCTATTAATCTTCGCCAATACCTGATTCACCCGCACATAGCGATAGTGATGATCAATAATTCCCATGCCCCAAGGCGCTGCCGAAAAAAACGCATCCAGTTGCGCTTCACTTAACCGTAAGTCAGCAGTTCGCTCTTCAATCCTAATTTCCAATGTTTCAAGCATTTGCACCAAATCTGATCGAATGGCTTGGCGCTCTTGAACCGTTGCCGATAAAATCAGCCCCGTAATTGCAAGAATTCCGATAAATGATTGCAGCAAAATAATGGATTCATTGGGCGTGCGATCAGAAAATGATCCTGTTCCTTGAGAAGTGGCGATAATTGCTGCTAAGGAAATGATCGCAACTCCCAATGCTGAAATCAGCTCCCCCAAGCGGAAAACGCTCCAAATTAAAATTGCAAAGAGAATATAAGCCAAAGGATAGCCATAAAAGAAGTCAATCCAGACAATGGCTGCCGTAATAACCACAATGGCACTACTTTCAAAATTCCAGTCCATTGCTTGGTGTAACCCCGCAAAAATCCGTCGCCACCCCAATTCCTTCAGCAGCAAAATTGGAGGAGTAAAGATTAAGTGAGCTAACGTGCTCGCCAGCCACCAGGACAACCAGCAAACTCCATAGTCTTGCCAAGTAATTGTGCCAATCCAATAGGAAATGGTGATGCCCATGGTGGCAGATACGAAGGGCCCGGCGGCCGCTGAAATGACGAAAAAGGATGCTGATTTCACTCGACCGGAGGCGCGATCGAGCGTGGCGTTCTTCTGAAAAATCCACGTGCTGATCAAGGGCTGAAGGCAGTTAGCCAGGGTGCAGACTAAGTTGAGAAGAACAAAACTCGCAAAAGAAAATTTCCAATCAAAAAATAGTGGAATTAGACCAAACATTGATCCACAGATAATTCCGGGGATTGCTTTAAGTCTGTAATAGTAAAAAATGGCAAAAGTTAGCCCTGAAGGCAGCCAAACTGAAGCAACTTTACCCGGCAAAGAGATAAATTCTAAGCTAATGGTTGCTAAGAGGGAGTAAACAACGGCGATTGCTAGGTTAGAACCAATAATCTTGAGAGAGTCTTGACCAGAGAGATGCTGGCGATCAGAATCAATCTCATTGAAAATTTGTTGCCAAAATTGTCTCATCGTTTCATGGGTCTCTTGATGTTTATCTACGTGTCAACGCATATAACAGACCTGTAATATTTTAAGCTTGCAACTTTTGTTCTACAGCTTAATAATCATAAATCCAAAAAAAATTAATGAGAAGATTAATTTTCGATCAATATAGATCTTTTCATGAATTTGATTCAAAGATCTGATCTGATTGGCACAATCTTAAGGGCCTTGAAAATGTACGATCGCCTAGAGTTGTCCCACTTTGGGGAAAACACCAAAGAAATGACAAGCCTTAAGGATTTCACCAATTTTTACCCATTGTCGATCTCAAGATCGCCAGCCTAAGATAGGCGTTGCGTTTATACAGCATCCAGCGCTGCATTCTGGTTAACGAATTAACGAAACGTTGACCCAATGCCGATGGATTGTTCAAGGAAGTTCTCGATCGAGCGACAAGGACATTTTTATGAAATCAACGATTGGACTGGGTTTTGCGAAAACATTGGTTGTCACCCTGCTGACAACGGGGGTCGCACTGCCGGCGGTGGCGTTGCCGGTGGCCACGGCCCACAGTGCGACTGCCGCGCAGACAGATAAACAAACCCAAAAGAAGCGCATTGTGGTGCTGGATTTTTATTACGGCAATACGGGCGACACGGGCTATTGGTCGAGCTACCGGGGCGGTGCAGCGGGCACGGGGGTGAGCGAGTTGGTGACCAATGCGCTGGTGGAAGGGGGTAAATATCGCGTGGCCGATCGCAGCCAAGTGGCGCGCACGGACGGAGAAGTGAGCACGGCGCGGGCGGTGGAAATTGGCAAGGCCAACGGGGTGGATGCGGTGATCATTGGCACGGTCACGCAGTTCACGGTGGAAAGTCGGCGGGCCAGTGGGGGCGCTTTTGGAATTGGAGGCAACTCGGAAGAGACGATCGCCCGGGTGAAGTTGTCGGCCCGCATTGTGGACACGGCCACGGGTGATATTTTGGGCACGGCGCGGGGGGAAGCGGAGGCCAGTTCCCGCAGCGGTGGCGGCTCGGTGTTTGGTGTTGGTGGCAGCAGCAGCAGCGCCGATGGCAATGCCCTGTTAAGCAAGGCGGTTGAAGAGGCCGTTGGTAAACTAGCAACGGATATTCAAGCGAAGTTTTAAGCGGCTTGGGCGGATCTCTTGTGCTGGTGCTCACGGATGCTCCCAAATGAGGGTTCCAACCGATCGCCCTGTTCCATAGCTCCTAGTCCATAGCTCCTAGCCCATGACTCTTAGGGGGCCTGAAAAGCCAAAACTGCCACCTTGCGGGTTTCAGCGATCGACGAAGACAAGGGGCTTCAGCCCCTTGCCCCACGACTAGATGCTTTTCAGACATCCTCTTAATCCATGGCAAAATCGTCGTTTCGATCGCGCCGATCGGGGTTGGCTTCTCGCCTGCCACCGGTCTCGCCCCCTGCTCCGCCGCCCGAATCTGCCCCACCGGCTCCTGTCCTGGTGCAGGAACCTGTTACGGCCCTCGCGCCGCTTGCCACTCCCTGGCAACTGACTTGGGGCCATGACTTGGCGCGATCGGGCGATTGGGACGGCGCGGCGATCGCCTATGGTCAAGCCTTGGCAGCCTACCCGGGAGATGGGTTAGCGGCCTTGGCGTTGGCGCGGGTGGAGCTACGGCGCGATCGGCCTGCTGCGGCCTGGGCCGTTTTGGAACCTCAGTTGCCCCAATGGCCCACCGCTGGGCCTCTGCTGCTCACGGCCAGCCAGGCCCAAGCGGCCCAAGGAGAACTGGCCATGGCGGAAGATTTGGCATTGCGGGCCTGGTTGGCGGATCCCGATCGCCCGGAAGCTCGCCGTTGGTTAGCCCAGCTCGATCGCCTGGCCCATTCTCCCTTTCAGCTCATCGATAGCTGGCGGGGGCGACTGGCGGATCATTGGCTTTGGGCCCTGGCCGATCGATTGGGCCATCAAGAGCAACTCACTCGTCTGGAAACCGAGACTCCCCTGGACGATCGTCCCTTTGCGGCCCAGGTGGACAATGGCTCCCTCTGGCATTGGCGGGGCATGGTGGGGGTGTTTGATGCCCAGCAACGGTTAATTTTGGAGCTGTCCGATGGGGCCTTGCCCCGTTGGCTGCAAATGCAACCGCCCAGACCCATGCCAACTGTGCAAGTGGCGGGTCGGGTGGCGGTGCTGGCCAGCGGCGCGGGGGATGCGATCGACCGTTGGTTTCAGGAACTGTTGCCTCGACTGCAGATTTTGCAAAGTTTGGAATCGGAGGGGGGAGCCTTTTGGGAACCCTTTGCGGCGATTGTGGTCGATCGCTTAGCCCATCCTTGGCAACGGGAAACCCTCGATCGCCTGGGCATTCCCGCCGATCGGCTGCTGGAACTCGATCAACACCTGCAAATCCAAGCCGACAGTCTTATTGTGCCGCGCCGCTTCAATGGCCCTTCCAGCTATGGGGTGGCCGCTCTGCGGGCCTTGGGAGCAGACTCGAATCGATCGACCCTGGTTGGGCTTCGGCAAACTGTGCCCAACCGTCGCCGTTGGGTACTTTGGGCCAGCGATGGGCGCGATCGCCCTTGGTTAAACGGCCCCGCCGTGGCCCAAGACTTGGCTCGTTGGGGGTTCAGCTTGCTGGATCCAGCCGCCTGCTCATTGGCAGATTTAATCGGGATCTTTCAAACGGCCGAGGCGATCGTCTCCCCCAGTCATCCGGCCCTGACGCTGCTGCCCCTTTGCCCGCCGGACACGATCGTCCTGGAAGTTGGCTCCCGCACCTATCAACCCTTGGCACAACTGGCAGGACTGCAAGGGCGATCGATCCCTGCGGAACCCTTGCTCCCAGGCAACACCAGCCCAGTGCTTTGGGTGCGATCGGCCGAAGTGCGTGCCGTGCTAGCCCGTTGTTTACGAGGCTTGCGGGTTTAGCACCGCAGCGCTCAGTTGACATCCCCTGAGAGTTTGGAAAACAACGCAACATCCAGAGTTCGCGCTCCTTATATTCCTGTATTCCTGGTTTCTCGCTGAGACAACCGTAAGGTTTGTTGCAGAGAATGAAGGAGTGGCTGCACCAAGACTTGATCCAAGCTATCTAGCCAAATCGTTGGTGACAGAAGGTGTAATTTCGCACTCTGAGTATCAAGTGCTGATGAATGCGCTTTTATTGCGTAATGTAGTTGCGCATGGCTTGAGGGCAATGCAAATCACGCAAGATCAATTACGCAAGAGTCTATATACAGCCTTTATGCCTACTAAGCACAGTCACCCGTAGGGTGGGCACTGCCCACCTCATAATTGCTCCGTAGCATCTGCGAGATGGCGTACCAATCGTTCTAGGTAAAAGCTGTATCAGCTCAGTATCAGCTACATCAGCTAATTGATATTGCAGAGCAATTGTTGACAATTTCACATATGAGTACCAAACCAGACTAATAACTCAAATGCAGCAGATAATTTCAACCCACCGGCACTGCGTTAGAGGTTCTCTGTTGTCGCTGATTTGGCCGAACCAAGTTGATTGCGCCTCGCTACCCGATCGCGCCCTGGCCCGTTGGATGATCGGTTCGATCGCCAGCCTCGCGATCACCTGGGGAGGCGGGACTGGCCCCGCGATCGCGGCGGAAACCATCACCCTCCGCTACGGCCCTTTGGGGGGAGCTTTACCGGTCACCGATTTGGTGACTTGGGCAGATCGGGGAGAACTCTCGGATGATTTGGAAACCTATTTGATCTTGAGCCAGCAACGACCCGATCGGGTGCGCCAAATTCTGACCCAGCGGGTGACCATGCCCCCTGCGTTGCTCGATCGGGCCCTGGCCAGTTCCCAGGGAGCAATCCTGTTGGAGCAGTTGAGCCAAGTGTTGCAAGGGCCCAAGCGCACCGATAACCATCAAAATCTCCGCCGGGCCCTGATGGCCGCAGCGGAGAATGACGGTCAAATTTCCCTGTTGGAGTTACTGCAAAAGTACCCGACCCCAAATGTGGATCTCCGGGTCGATCGACTGGTGAATTTAGCGGAAACTTGGCAACAATGGCGCGATCGGGGTGGTCAGTGGCTGGAGCAGCTCAATCAATGGGGAGACCGACTGCGATCGCGCCTGTTGTTTTGAGAGGGCATTACCCTGGCGACCATTCCCAGGTCTTGCAACCCTAGCGATACAGCAGTCGATTCAGAATGCTGCGACCATTGGGCGAAAACACTTCCACCCGAATCGTGTCCGGATCCGACGGTTGCCAGCTCACCCGATAGCGATGGCCGCTATTGTTCCAGGTGTAGGTGCGGCGGCTGGCATTGCCACCCACGGAAGCCCCGCTCAAAAACAATGAATCCCCGCTATTTTCATTGCGGCCGTAGTAGGTGAGCGCGTTGCCTTGGTAAGCAATGCGCACGGTCCATTCCCCATCGGAAAATGTGCCGGTGGGCAAGCTTTGGGCCAAAACCACCGACGGGGCGATCGCGCTTTCAATCACTGGAACTGCCAAACCGAGTCCAATGGCCAAGGCGATCGCCGGCAGAGACATCATCGACTGCTTCATAGGTTGGAAAACATTGGGAAACGGATCCAAAACGGCTGAGGAGCTGAGAAAAACAATCGGCAGAGATGTTACACACCCCCGCCGAGAAGATCCAACTCGATTTTTATCTACCGCTTCTGAACCCCAGAATATCGGTGGAACCCTGAGATGGAAAGGAGTTGTGACCGATCGCTCGCAATTTTTAACAGACTGTAGAACTTTGCATTGGTTAGTTACCAAAGCGCGAGTTCTCTGGGCAATGCCTCCGTTTCTCCAGGCCGCGCGACGCAAACATCAGGGTTTCAGAAAGAAGACGACAGACCCTAGGGCCTGTCGTTTGTTCCTGGAATCCAGCGGAAATGGTTAATTTTCGATGCCCAAATCGTCGTCGCAAGGGGCTTAGGGATTGGAAGACAACCCCTAAGACAGTTGCCCGAAGTGGGTTTCAATCAGCTCGGGGATCCGATCGGGCGAGATCCGGGTGTGGCGGGTTTTGTCCGGAAGGGTCACCACCGCCGGGCCGCGGCTACATTCCTTGAGACAGCCCGTGGTTTGTACCTTGACCCGATCGCTCAGTCCCCGATCGGCCAACGCCTGGTTAATGGCCCGGCAAACGCCATCGCTGCCCCGCTTCCGACAACTGGACTTTTGACAAATCAGAATTCTGCCGACGGGACGGTTAGAAGGGCCCGTGGTGGAGCGATCGGTTGGGCGATCGGTTGGGCGATTGGTGGAGCGATCGGTTGGGCGCGCAAATGACCGATCGGGTGAGGTGGACTGTGCAGGCGGCGTGAAGGGGGCCCGTTGGGGCATGGGAGCCGCAGCGGGGCGCGTGGGGGGCGCTGCCGGTTGCCGAGTCCAGGGCAAATTAGCCGAGCGATTGAAGGGCGATCGCCCTGCCGGTTCCATGGGTTGCACCGACGATCCCGTGAGGGCCTTGGCCTTGAACTTCACCCACCCTTTGTAGGGATGACATTTGGCCGTGCCCGCCAGGGAAACCCAACTGCCCACGTGCAGGGTGTGGCCCAGGCGCGATCGCAACGGCTTGGCCAATTTGATCTGCTCAATGCGTCCGTCGGTTTCGAGTTGAAGCGCCTTGCAGCGGCCGGCCTTGTCGGTGCGGGTGGCACAAATGCGACCGCTCAGTTGGAAAAATTGTCGTTTTTTAAAGGGATAAAAGACCGATTGCAGCCCAAGCCGAGGGGGCGTGGCGGAGTTGAAAGGATTATGCGCGTTATGCAAGGGGCGATCGAACGAAAACGGCTTCACGAAGTCCTCCAACTATCCAGAAAGATTTGCAATAAGGGAGGCTAAACAAAGGGGGCACGTCGATCGCCACCCCCGCTTCAGCCCATCAGGCTTGATTTATTGAGAAAACTATTCAATTAGAGTTTAGTGGATCTTGGCGCACTTGCATCAAGGTGATTGAAAGAGTTTGCAAGAGGTTGCCTGCGCACAGTTGGATGGGTTAACGGCGAATTAACGTTTGATTAATGGGGCGATCGGTTATGGATTGCCCTTTAGCCACTTATTCCCTCCTCTCTCGCAATGCAAATTTGCGTCGAACGTTTCATGGTCACCAAGCGATCGCCCCTCACCATCAGTCGCGGCACCAACCACGGCAGCACCAATCTCTGGCTGCGGATTTTTGCAGAGGGCTACGAAGGGTGGGGCGAGGCTTCCCCGGTGGTGCATGGGGCCCACGCCCAAACCACTGAGGCCTTGGCCAAGGCTCTGGAGTCGATCGGTCCGCAACTGGCCGGCTGCCACCCGCTCGATCGCCAGCAAATTGCCGATCGGGTGCGCTCGTTGCCCTCGGCGGCGCGGGCGGCGATCGATCTGGCCCTGTGGGATTGGACGGGCAAGCGATCGGGATTGCCCCTCTGGCAACTGTGGGGAGGCGATCGGGAACGGATTCCGCCCATTTCCGTAACGATCGGGATTGGCTCTCCGGTGGCGGCCCGGGAGCGGGTTCAACAGTGGCGATCGGTGATTGAAACCCCTTGGCTAAAGTTGAAGCTCGGTAGCCCCGAGGGGTTGGCGGCTGATCGGGCCCTGGTGGAAGCCGTGTTGGCAGAAGTCCCAACGGCCAAGATTTTGGTGGATGCCAATGGAGGTTGGGATTTGGCCGGGGCGATCGAGATGGCCCGCTGGTTAGCCGATCGGGGCGTGGTTTATCTGGAACAGCCCTTGCCCGTGGGCCAAGAAACCCAACTCGCAGAACTGAAGGCGCGATCGCCCCTCCCGATTTTTGTGGATGAAAGCTGTTTTGATGAGCGAGATATTCCGCAGCTTGCGCCCCACATCCACGGCATCAACATCAAGCTGATGAAATCCGGCGGTCTGACGGCAGCCACGGGGCTGGTGGCCACGGCGCGGGCCTGTGGCTTGCAAGTGATGTTTGGCTGCTATTCCGACAGTGCCTTGGCCAACACCGCCGCCTTGCAGCTAGGCCCCTGGGCCGATTACTTGGACTTGGATAGTCATCTGAATTTGATGGACGATCCCTTTGTGGGCGCGGCGATTGCGCCCGGTGGTCGGTTGTTGCCCCCGATCGAGCCAGGGCTAGGGGTGCAACGGCGCGATCAACCCGCCATTGAAGAGCCTTAGGCAGCAGCAGCCCCCGATCGAGACGGTTGGGAAGATCTAGGCCGTCGGGGCTGGTGAAATCAATGACACAACCACGATCGAACCTTCGCCTTGGGCCACCTCCGCTCGCAAGTTGGGGCCAAAGAAGCGCTCAATCTTGTCCCGCTTGGTCTGCCAGGTTTCAAAGGGCATTTTTGGAGATTCAAACTCCAGGATCAGCCCATAGTCTCCTTGCAAATCCACCTCTTCCACGCTGACCAGTTTGGGCCGTTCAGGATCCGTGGGAGCCAAGCCTAAACGCTCCAACGCCAGGGAAAGATGGGCCTCTTCGCCGTAGCGATAACGGGTGACATCCTTGCGCACCTGGTTTTGGGTGGAGGTGGCCAGGCGATCGCGCAGGGCAACGACCTCCGGCGACGTGGGAGTTTTGTAGGGGGCTGGTTTCAACTCCGCAGCCTTCAGGGCCAAGCCCCCCAACAGCAGCGGCACGCCGTAAAAAAAGGTGATCAGATTCAGGGTTGAGTTACCAATGACGTAGGCCACTGCCGCGATCGCCGTTAAGGCTCCACCGGCATAGAGCAAAATTCGAGCAAGGGGAAGGCTGCCAAACACGATCGCGTTCCGGGTATTCATTAACTAATGTAAATTCTGAGATGGAATGGCCCATTCGTCTAGCGGACGGGACGACCCCCAACTCCGCACCGACAGGACTGGACAACCGACCCGAACCCTTTTGCCCCCAACCCTTTAGAACGCTTTCGTAAAGCTGAGGATGACTGTGCCATGGATGTGCAAGTGCTGAAAGATCAGGTGCGATCGATTGCGGCCAAACGAGATTATTTATTGTCTCTGCTCGATCGAGCCGATTTGGGCCCGATTCGGATTGACGTGAACCAGGCCTTGGAAGAATTGGATGATTTGATTGCGGAATATGAGGAAGCTTTTCCCGGTGAGGCGATTCCCCAGGTCTAATTCCCCAAACCTGGGGGGCGCGATCAATCCCCAATCCCATCGGTAGCGGGGCCCCGCAGGAGACCCGAAAAACGTAGTAGCGCGACAAGCTTAATACATTGGGTCAAAGTTGCGGAGCCAGTCGTGGTAACAAGGGGCTTAAGCCCCTTGCTGCTTAACGATCAGGTGACGGTAATAGCTATGTAATTTAACCCAGATGAATTAAGGTAGCTACTTTAGTAGGGTCTTAAAAGTAAGGGCCTTAAAAACAGTGAACTAGCAGTCCTTGGGCGGCAGATAGTCCCGATCGCATTGCCGCTTCTAGGGATTGTCCCGGCGGATGAGCTGCACACCAGTCCCCCGCCACCGCCAGGGCGCGATCGGGATCAATCCAAAACCCGTCATCCAGCGGGTTTCGGGTGATCGCATAACGCCAACGGTGTACCTGAATCCATTCGGGCTGTTGTAGGTGCAAGCCCAGATCGGCCCCGGCGCGATCGAGCAGCGCTTGCCCCACGGCCTCCAGCGTTGGCACATCCCACAGCCGCTCGGCCACCGCGGCCGAACTTTGCAACAGCAACACCGGTTGCCCCATGGCCCAGATCCCGTCGGCCTTGCTGTCTTCGCGGGCTAACCAGCGCCAATCGGTGGGAATTTGGGCCCGAATTCCCTGCCAAGCTTCCCCACTGGGCAACTGCAATTCCCGATCGGGGCCATAGGCGGCCGTGACGCTGAAGCAGGGATCGAAGGTCACTTGGCGGGCCCGGCTGGCCCAGTCGGGAGCCACCGACTCCAGCAAGTCCGCCGCCTGGGGAGCCGGGATGGCCAGCACGATCGCCCCAGTGGTCCAAAATTCCTGCTGTTGCTCCGGTTCGATCGCCGCCGGAAAATCACACTGAATTGTCCAAGGTTCTCCCGGTGCCTCGGGAGCCGTCAGGGCGATGGCCCGGTGGCCACGGGCGATCGTTAACCCCGCTGCCAATTGTTTGGCCGCAACGCTCAGGCCAGCGGGCATGGCCCAGCGTTGATCCCCCGGGATGGTTTGCAAGCCCTCGGCGGTCAGGTGATGGAGCGGTTGGGGCCAAGGTTGCAGGTCGCCAGTGTTTTGCAGTTCCTGGATCCAAGCTTCCGTTAAGGGCCCCTGAGGTTCCAAGTAGGGCACGCCTCGATCGGCCCGACTGTCCAAATGGCGACGGGTATTTAACCGCCCACCCAAGCCCCGGGACTTTTCCAGCACCACGACCGATCGCCCGGCCGCTTGCAGTTGGCGGGCTGCCGTGAGTCCCGCCAAACCTGCGCCAATCACCACGACCGAATTAGAGGGAGTCAAAGCCGAGGGAAGCGTTGTCATAGGGACTTGATATCGGGGCGATCGGGCCAGGAATTTTACGGAGACTTTGCGTTATTTTTGGGGCAACCCAGCATCACGGGCTAAACGGCCAAGCCAATGGTCAGGGTTACCTGAACTTCAGACACCTAAGACGGAATGCAAAGAAAACCTAAAGATTGTAGCGAGATCTTACGTCAAGGCCATGGGCGTTTTCCCATCCCTTTGTACAATGGGGCTGACCCCAGGGCAAAGCAAATTTAGGCGTTGAGTTGCCATTCCTGCGCCCTTGTGTGACACCCTTGGGGGCGGTTGGCGCTGACTCATCCAAGCCATAAAAACCAAGCCATAAACAGGCTATTAGCGAGCCATTCATCGGCGGTTCAAACGCTATTTAAACGCTGGCAATCACGCTGGAAATGATGCGGAGTGGGGGCTGTGGACGAACTGCGAGCAGCATTGGAATTAGCAACTAATGATGAGTTGCGCGAACTGACGGAGATGCTGTTCGCGCGGAAGTTTAACCCATTGGACTACGTTGCTACGCCCGATCCCCTGTCGGTGCAGAGCCGCGATCGGGAAGCTTGGTTAGATGCGATCGACCGTCGATTTCGCTACTTGGCCGCCGATGGGCTAACGGTCTTGCGAGGGCGGTTCCATGAGGTGACCTACCGCGATGTGTTGGTCAGGGTTTGCCAACATTTGCGATTGCCCTACGGTGAAACCTGGACGGCAACGGAGTTGGAGGCGGAAATTTTTCTGCATTTGCTTGATCGAGCCTGGAAGCGATTGCCCAAGCGCCAGCGGGCCGCCCTGACCAAGGACTTGCAACGGTCGATCGCCACGATTCCCGGTATAGATGCCATTCCCGCAGCCCTGCGGCGTGATCCGGTGCGGCTGCTGTTGGAAGGGGGCGGCGCGATCGCCCTGGATGCGGTGGTGCGGCCCCTGGTGTTGCGGCAAATTGCCCAGCAGTTTGTGACCCACATGGTGCGATATCAGTCGGCCCAGGTGGCGATCGCGGCTTCCGGCGGCGCGGCGGCGGCCCTGGAAACCCAAGTGGCGGCCAAGATGGCCCAACGGGGAATGATGATGACGGCCGCTCGCTATGGTGCTGCGCAAACGGTATTGGCGGTGATGGGGCCCCTGATGTGGGGCTGGTTTTTTGCGGATTTGGGTTGGCGAACGATCGCTACCAACTACGGGCGGATTGTGCCAGCGGTGTTTGCCCTGGCCCAAATTCGGATGACGCGCGGCGATGACGCGATCGCCTACGGATTTGCCTAGGGAGCGAGCCTAGGCCATGGGGAAGTTGGCCGCGCTGGGGCGGGTTTGGCTGTGGCCCACACGCTCGATTGTGATTGACCCGGCCCTGTTGGGGCCTTGGGCGGGGCTTTGGTGGGGGCTGTTGGTTTTGCCCCTGAGTCCGGCCATGGGGGCGGTGGCGATCGGGCTGGGGATCCTTGCCACCTATTGGCAACGCTGGAATGCAATTCGGCGAGATCGGCTGGTTTGGGCCTGGGGGGCGATCGGCCTGGTGATGTTGCTGTCCTT
Source organism: Limnothrix redekei LRLZ20PSL1 (assembly GCF_043235035.1). NCBI lineage: Bacteria > Bacillati > Cyanobacteriota > Cyanophyceae > Pseudanabaenales > Pseudanabaenaceae > Limnothrix > Limnothrix redekei. The sequence continues at coordinate 17,949 of NZ_JAZAQF010000023.1, forward strand.
GCCCGGTTCGCCCAACTTGGAGCGGGCGGCGTTGGGGCTGGCGAATTTCTTACCGTTTTTTTGGGCCTTTGGGGCCTTCAGCCAACTGATCACCCATCGATCGCACCTGCGGCCCTTGGCTCAGGCGATCGTGTGGGGTTGCCTGCCCGCCGTGGGGTTGGGGTTGGGGCAACTGTTTGGGGGATGGCGCGGCCCGGTGCGCATTGTGCCGGTGATTGACTGGATTTTGGCCGCGGGCGGCAATCCGCCAGGGCGACTGTCTTCGGCTTTTGAATATGCCAACGTGACCGCCAGCTACTTTGGGGTGGCGCTGGTGCTGGCCCTGGGGTTGTTGGTGATGGATGGGGAACGGTGGCGACAAGCGCAAACCCATCGATCGACCCATGCCGCCCTCGGTTGGGGGGTGATCCTGGGCAATGGATTATCGGTGCTGTTGCTGCTGGGGGCGATCGGGCTGACGGACTCGCGCAGTGGGTGGGCCCTGGCTGCGATCGACCTGTTGGCCACAGGACTATACGTTGGTTGGTTTTGGTTGTTGGCCCTGGCGGGCGGGGCGATCGCCTTGGCGCTGGGGGCGGCCTTTGGCCCGGAACCGGCCGCCGGGCCCCTGAGGGCGATCGTCCCGAAGGCCATTTGGGGCCGGCTGAATGATGCCCTTTATCCCGATCGCCCCGAAGCCACCCTGCGCCGGAGCCAGTGGGACTTTGCTTGGAATTTGGCAGCCCAGCGGCCTTGGACGGGGTGGGGATTGGGAAACTTCACAGGACTGTATCAACAGGCTACGGGCAATTGGCTAGGCCATCCCCACAACTTGGCCCTAATGTTGGCCATGGAAACGGGTTGGCCAGCGGCTTTGGGGCTGATTTGCCTCTGTGGCTGGATCATGACCCAGTTCACCCGGGCGATCGGTCGTTGGAGCGATCGGGAATCCCAAACCCGCTTAGCCGCTTGGGGCTTGGGATTCGCCAATCTTGCCGCTTACCATTTCTTGGATGTCACCCTGTTTGATTTGCGGGTGAATTTATTGGGCTGGGTGTTGTTGGCGGGAATGCATGGCTTGCTCAAGGCCTAGGCCGGTTGTGGCAGGCATGGGCTGACAGGGGCTGGGATCGGTTGCCAAAGCGGATGGCCCCGAAACCCAGCCCATTGAGCGCCTAACGCCTAAACTGCCAGTTCGTAGGGGCTTTCCAGCTTATCCAACTGCCGCATCAGCAGGCTCAGGAACAGACCCACATCGGTCACCACGCCCACGGACTCCAGAGAGCCGCGATCGGCCAGTTTTGTCACCACCGCCGGGTTGATGTCCACGCAAACCAGCTTCACACCCGCTGGGGTCATGTTGCCCACCCCGATCGAGTGGAGCATGGAAGACAGCATGATGATGGTGTCTGCCCCTTCCAGCAGTTTGGCGTAGGCCTGCTGGGCTTCCACCATGTCCGTCACCGTATCCGGCAAGGGGCCATCATCGCGGATTGATCCCGCCAGCACAAAGGGCACATCCTGTTTGACGCACTCATACATGATCCCGTTGGTCAACACGCCCTGTTCAACGGCCTTGGCAATGTTGCCGCAACGGCGAATGGTGTTGATCGTCTTCAGGTGGTGGCGGTGGCCGCCGCGCACGGCGATTCCTTGCTTCATGTCCACCCCCAAGGAAGTGCCCATCAAGGCCTGTTCCATGTCGTGAACGGCGATCGCGTTGCCGCCCAGCAATGCATGGACATAACCTTCGCGGATCAGCCGCGAAAGGTGCTCACCGCCGCCCGTGTGGATCACCACTGGCCCCGCAACCACAACGGTTTTGCCGCGCCGTTCCCGCACCTGGCGCAGTTCCCAAGCAATTTGTTCCACCACCAGTTCCACGCGGCGCTCGCTGGAAACGCCGGATCCCATGAAGGTAAATTCCTGGGACTCGCGGGCCGTGCGATCGCCCCGGGCCTCTGCCTTGCGCACCGTGCGGATGCCGTCAATGCCGGTCACCACATATTCACCCAACTCCAGATCCCGCAGCAGTTTGCAGCGAGCCACCGGTTGCCCTTCGTTCAGACCCGAGATCGCGATCGCCCCGTCCATGCGTTGGTTTTGCAGACGCACCCACCGGCCTTGGATCCGCACTTCCGTGGGGTAAATGGTGGTGACGTAAAAGTCATCGGGAGCCACGCCGGGCAGCTCAACGGGTTCCAACTGAGCATCCCGTTCGGAGCGATCGTCCGGAGCCACGGCCCCCAGATCGATCAACTGAGCCATCAATTCTTCCATCACCTCATGGGACGGTGCGGAAACCTTGATCCGAGCGGCGGAGGTGCTTTGGCGCTGCTCACCCAACCGGAAATCCAACACTTGGAAGCTGCCGCCTCCTTCCACAATCAAGTCCAGGGCGCGGTTAATTAGCCCCGAGTCCAGCAAGTGCCCTTGCATTTGGATCACACGGGTTTCAACGCCGGCCACCGCATGGCGATCTTCCATCACCGGCTCATTCACCCGCAGGGTCAGGCACTTGGCCGCACCACCCGCTTTCAGAAATTCCGTGAGGGGCGTTTCCACCACCTCAAACCCGGCCCGCGCCAGGGCGGATTTCAGGCTGTTGCTGGCCTTGTTCATGACCACCACTTGGCCCAGGTTCACGGAGTTGCAGGCAAAGTTCACCGCGTCGGCTTCCTCGATCGCGATCCGCTTGGCCGCCGGAACCCGTCGCTCAATCAGTTGGTTGGAGTAGGCATCGAATGCACCGGGATAGTAGAGCAAGTAGCCGCCTTCGAGGGGGCAGAAGCAGGTATCCAGGTGATAGAACCGCTCATCAACCAAGTGCAAAGACAGCACCTCAATATCCAGCCATTGGGCCAGGTAGGGGTGCGAGTCCAATTCGGAGCGGAAGCCATAGCCCGCCCAGAGCCAACGCCCTTCGCGATCGAACAGGGCATCGCCGGCCCCTTCAAAGGGCAAATCCTTGGGCAGTTCGTAAACCGTGAAGCCGTTTTGCTCAAACCAGGCTTTGAAGTAGGGTTCTTCGCCCTGCCGTTCCTTGTGATAGAAGCGACTGAGAACGGCCTTGTCTCCCAGCACCAGGCCGGCGTTGGCGGTGAACACCATGTCGGGCCAACCTTTGGCCGGTTCCACCAAATCGACGATCGCCCGAGCCTTGAGCACTTTGTAGAGTTTTTGCCACTGCTCCACTGCCCGATCGCGCGAGGACTTGTGGACATTGCCCTCCATCCAGGGATTAATCACATAATCCACGTCGTAGTGGTCAGGCGAGCACATCAGAATGCGAAGCTGGGCGGTCATAACAATGTCAGGTTGTGTGTGGGCCGAGGTTGAGCAAACAAGCCGTGGTCTAAACCCCGATCCAAGGTTGAATCAGGGAGTGATTGGGGCGCGGGTTCTGTGGAGGTTATTCTAAAAAATGCCCCCGTTCCGCAAGGTTCACAGGCGACAGTTTTCAGAGTCATTTTCAGGGCCGAGGTTGGGGCGATCGGGTGCCGATGGGCACGGAAACGGCTCAGTGGGCAGGGGTGGAATCGGTTGGGTTGGGGGTTTGGGCGGGTTCCGTCTCTGAGGGAGAACTGATCGGGATCGGTCGCCAACGCCACCACCCGATCGCCCCCAATAGCCCAATCATCAGGCCGCCAATGCCCACCCAACTAGGAACCCAAAACACCGCTTCGATCGTGGTGACCGTACCCGGCTCCAGAGTCCAAACCCAGCGCCCCAGTTGCCGTTGGGGGCTGGGGCGGTTGGGCTGGATCGGGCCCGGTTGTCCCGTTTGGGGGTTCAAGTCGGGTTCCGGGTGGGGCGGTTGGATGGTGCCTTGGCCCCAATGGGGCACTCGCAAGCCAAATTGCCAACGCAGGAGCCGGCTCGTGTCCACCAGGGCCAACTGCTCGCCGCCCAGGGCCGCCAGCGATCGCAAGTCCACCTCGTAGCGAAGTTGATTGCGGACGGCGACTAACCAATTTTGCTGCTGCAATTGGAACTGGCTGGGAAAGGCCAAGGAATCGAGCAAAGCCGGATCCGGCAACGAATTCCCATTCACCTTTGGCGTTTGATCGGCCAGCCGATCGCCCCCTCTGGCAATGGACTTCGTTTGGGCTGCGGTGGTCTGGTGGCCGGAGCGATCGCCAGACTTTGCCGCCTCTTGATCGACGAGTCCCAGGGTCTGGCCGAATGTCTGAAAGGTGGATTGTAAATCTTGCCCGTTCTGGAAGGGAATGGCGATCGTCAGGGTTCGATCGCTTTGTTCCAACACTTGCCCTCCGATCGTCCTGGCTTGGGCGGCCCAGCGATCGAGCCAAGCCTTAGCCGTGGCCTCGCCCCACACCTGCCACCCTTCACTCAGTCGCACCGTTTGCACCAACGTGCCATGGTTGGCATCCGGAAACCGCACCTCCGTATCCAAATCCACACAGCCACCCAGCAACACCAGCCAAGCCACCACCAACAACACCCGCAACGGGCGCAACCCCCACGCCCCCCTCGATCGCCCCCGACGTTGCCCAATGTTTGACCGCCTTCCGGTTCCCGTTAGTCCAGCAGGGCGAGGATGAACGGTGGAGGCTGGGGTTGAGAGAGGCGATCGCTGCGGCATGATCCTCATGAAGGCCTGGGCAAAGGTTAATCAACTGCTTTTAAATCAACTGCTTTTAACAGAGGGATGCACTCGTTAACAGAGATTCATTTTTTGTCACAAGCAGCCTAGAAGTGGCTTGTTATGCTGGATTCAGAGGACAGACCCCATTGAACCGGGCTAAAAACCCTCGGTCTTCGGAAGATCCTGCCGATTGCCGATGGGAGTGGCAACATCCGCTGAATTGAATTGGCTGAATTGAAATCAAATTTGCTGAATTTTGCTGAATTGCCTTCGTGACTGGCGGGAGCACCATGAGGCGGTGATCTACGGCCGAATAACCGCGAGTAACCGTCTAATCAATAAACCGCCCAAATAAGTCCAATAACTAGATAGATCGGCATTGACCGATCGAATCCAGCTTAACCGAGGAGAGATCATGACGACTGCGCGCGTCTCCTCCCCGCAAGTCCTTTGCGTGGGTGAATTGCTTTGGGACTGTCTGGCTGATCAACCCGGCCTATCGATCGAAGCGGTGGAGTCTTGGACAACCTACCCCGGTGGTGCGCCGGCCAATGTGGCTTGTGCCCTCAGCCGGTTGGGGGTGTCGGCTGGGTTTGTGGGCTGTATGGGCAGTGAGCAGTCGGCCGATCGCCTGCTGGGGGAACTGCAAAGTTTGGGAGTGAATTTAGAGGGGGTGCAACGTCATCCCACGGCCCCCACCCGTGAAGTTTGCGTCTTGCGGGACGATCGGGGCGATCGACAGTTTGCCGCCTTTCGCAGCGGTGGATACATTGGCCACGACACCCGAGAATTTGCTGATACCCGGCTGCAGGCTTCCTTGCTGTTGGCGCGGCAGTTCCAAGCTGCCGATTGCTTGGTGTTGGGCACTTTGGCCTTGGCCTATCCCGACAGCAGCGCCGCCATCCGCCGGGCCTTGGACTTGGCCGATGAGCACTATCTCAAGATTGTGTTGGATGTGAACTGGCGATCGGTCTTTTGGCCCGACCCAGGTATCGCACCGGGATCGATCATGCCGTTGCTGGAGCGGGTGGATTTTCTGAAGTTGGCGCGGGAGGAGGCCGATTGGCTGTTCCATACCCACGATCCCATCGCGATCGCGGACAAGCTGGATCACCTAGAAGCCGTGCTAGTCACGGACGGGGAGCGCGGTTGTCATTACTGGATCAGTGGCCATGGGGGAGTGATGCCCGCTTTCAAGGTGCCTGTGGTGGACACCACCGGGGCAGGCGATGCTTTCACGGCGGGGTTTGTGGCGCAACTGTTGGAACGGGGGCTGGCGGCCTTGGCGGATCCGGCCATTGCCCGATCGGTCGTCGCCTTTGCTAGCGCGGCCGGGGCCCTGACCACCACCAACCCGGGGGCGATCGATGCCTTACCCCTGCGATCGGCCATTGAGGATCTGTTGCGATCTCAGGGATTGTCAGGCTTGAGCTGAGGTTGCCATGAACCACGAGTGATGATTGCGATCGACCATGCGACAACCAGGGTGGATCAACGGGGCTGATCCATGGGGCTAATCAACGGTCAAAAAATGCCCATTTCCGTTGATTTGGCAAGCACTTGAGAAACAAAGTTGCACGATCAACAAGTATTTGTTACATTATTTTACAAATAGGAGTTGGTCGATGAAAACCAACAGTCGCACAGCCCATCCGTGGGGCTTCACCGCCACCGCCGAAGTTTGGAATGGTCGCTTGGCAATGCTTGGCATCCTTGCGGCTATGGTCACAGAATTGCTTTCCCGACAAGGGGTCATGCACTTTTGGGGACTGCGCTAGCGGCAGCACGAGGGCAGATAGCGACTGTCGTGATTCGGATACCAGTCTCTCTAGTCTCTAAGGTCTCTAAAGTCAGGTGAGTGGGAGTTTTAAACGGCTCCCATTTTTTTATGGATAGTTTTTTATGGATAGTTTGGGTCTTTTTGATGCGTGCTGATGGATTGTTTATGGCTGTTTTTGATCAATATTGCGACCCTCGGCATTGCGACCCTCGGCATTGCGACCCTCAGCCTGAGAGGATGCCTGAGAGTTAACTTGGGGCACTTACACAGCAGGTAGTGTTGGGGTAGTGCCGTAGTGCAGTAATGATGGGCTAGTGAAAGGCTGACGCTGTAAGCGATCAATTGCCAAAAAATATTATCAATTCACAAAATTAACTCTTTCAAGTATAAAGATATAAACTATAAAAAATACACTATAAAAATGCACGCTATTTATGTTTTTGTGAATAGCAAGCTTGCCACTTTGAAAACCTGAGCAAACGAGCCACTCGTTCAGGTCGATCGGGACAGGGGCGATCGGGAGGAAAGGTCGGCACTGGAATTGGAATTGGAATTGGATGAAGAAGGGTTGCGGGAAGAGTTGGGGAAAGCGGGCAATTCATGCACCGACTCAGCGGGAGGATTCAGAGGTGGAGCCGGAGCCACCCGCTGGGCTGGGCGGGGCAAATCATCGCGCCAAGGGCCCAACAGTTGCACCGAAACCCAGGCATAGCCCGCATAGGCCGGAATGGTGGCCGCCGCGAGTAGGGCGGCAATCCCCCAACCCCAATTGCGGAAGCCGGGCCCTTGGTATTGGGTGCGATAGGGATCAAAGGGCAGAGCCGATAGATCCAGTTCGTCGCGCAAGTGCAGCGGCCGCCGAAATCGCACCCGACGATCATCAAACTTTTCCAACAAAATCCAACCGGCCAGGGCTTCTTCGCGACAAAGTTGGGCAAAGGTGACAGGATTGGCAAAGAGGGGGCGCTTGGCTCGCACAATTTTGTATTCCCACTCGATCGCCTGGCGCTCCGAAGGCGCGGTGTCTAGGGGGGGTAAGGCGGCCACGGCCGGATCGATCGGGCGGTGCAAGCTCCGCAAAAACTCAACGCAATCGATTAAGTCGGGCTGTGGTGCGAGGTCGCGTTGCCCGGCGCTGGGGTCTATTTCCCGCAGCACCGATGTGAAGTCTTGGGGCGATCGGCTGGCGGGGGAACGGGTCATCCGGCGCGTGGGCCACAATGGCACCTCACGGGAATCGGCATCGTAATCATCGCGATCGTAATCATCGCGGTAATGATCAAAACCTTCTTCACGAGCTTCATCCGCCGAGGGGAAGCCGGAAGCATCGGGGCCGGATTGCACCGTCATTGCTGCTGAAGCCTGTTGGAATGCGTATGGTGGAATGCGTATGGTGAAATGCGTATGGTGAAATGCGTATGGTGAAATGCGTACCGTGGAAGATATATCCGCTTTGGGCATTGGGTGGCGAGATGAGCCTCATTGTATCTGAGATATTTCCGTTGGTCGGTGGTGGGCTGGGCCAGACCCGGAGCCAGGAAGCGGGTGGGCGATCGCCCCTGAATGAGCGATCGCTGAAGGGTCGATCAGGCCCTTGGCGCTGGTTGCTTTGGGGGGCGATCGTCCTGGGGCCCGTGCTGATACCCGTTACCAATGCCAATGCCCAAGCCGCCGAACCACCCACCCCCGAGCCAAACAGCAACCCCTGCGGCCCGGCGGTGCTCGATCGACTAGTTCGCCATCGGTTGGCCGCCGGAGAAACCGTCGAAAGCCTCGCCAGTCGCTATAACCTGCTGCCGAGCACCCTGTTGGCCCTGAATCCCAACCTGCGGGGCGGCCAACTGCCCAAACCCGGCACGGAAATTTTGATTGCTCCCATTAACGGAATTCTGGTGGAAACCCAACCGGGCGACAATTGGCAGTCGATCGCCCAGCAATACCGCGTTCGGGCCGACTCCTTGTTTACGGTCAATGGTTGCCAGACCCAACCGGGGCGATCGGTCTTTGTGCCCGGCGTGCTTTGGTCCCCGATTGACCCCGGAGTCGGTGCGCCCCCCAGTGCCAGCGACCCCGACAACGACCTGCTGCGCTACCCCCTGTCGGAAATTAGCCGCCCCCTGACGGACTTTGGTTGGCAAGTGGGGCCCGCCGGAGCTGCCGTCTTTAACAGTTACATCACCCTTGAAGCCCGACCCAGCGCCGTTGTCTTGGCCGTTGGGCCCGGAACCGTCGCCTTTGTGGGCCCCAACTCCGGCTATCCAGGGCAACTGGTGGTGATCAATCACCAGGGCGGCCGCCAAACCCGCTACGCCAACCTGGGAGCCACCTCCGTCCAGCGCGGGCAGCGGGTCAACGCTGGCACTCGCTTGGGCACGATTCCCAGCCGCCCCGTCAACGGCCGCAGCCGTGGCCTGTGGTTTGAAGTTCGCTACAACTCCTCCGTAGGTTGGGTGGCGCAAAATCCTGGCCCCTACCTGCAACGCATGGAACCGGCTCGATCGACCCCACCCAATCCCACCGCCCCCGCTGGCAACCGACCCAGCCCACGCCCCAGTCCGCCCCGTAACGGTTCCAGCAATCGATGACGGTTGGCCTTCGCTTCTGAATTGACCGCGATCGCCCGACCCGATAAGGTTCTAGGAGGAAATTTCTAGCGCAATAGGCAACCCCGAACCTTGGCTAAGACCGTCATTGCAGGCAACTGGAAAATGTATAAAACCCAGGCCGAAACCCTGGAGTTTTTGAAGCCCTTCGTTGAGCAAATCGCCGAAACCCCGGACGATCGCGAAATTGTGCTGTGCGTTCCCTTCACGGATCTCAGCGTGCTGTCCAATGCTCTTCACGGCAGCCGCATTCGCATCGGCGCACAAAACGTCCACTGGGAAGCCAACGGAGCCTATACCGGCGAAATTTCGGCTGAAATGCTGACCGAACTGGGTGTTCGCTACGTGGTGGTGGGCCACAGCGAACGGCGGCAATATTTTGGTGAAACCGACGAAACCGTCAACCGCCGATTGAAGGCGGCCCAAGCGGCCGGTTTGACCCCGATTTTGTGTGTGGGCGAAACCAAACAACAGCGCGACGCAGGCGAAACCCAAACCCACATTGCCCAACAATTGAAGGCGGGGTTGGTGGGCGTGAACCTCAGCAATCTGGTGATTGCCTACGAACCCATTTGGGCGATCGGCACCGGGGACACCTGCGAATCCAAAGAAGCCAACCGAGTGATTGGCTGGATTCGCGATCAACTCAATGGTGAAGACTTGCCGATTCAATACGGCGGTTCCGTCAAGCCCGAGTTGATTGATGAAATCATGGCCCAACCGGAAATTAACGGCGTGTTAGTGGGTGGCGCTAGCCTTGACCCGATCGGCTTTGCTCGGATTGTGAATTATCAATAATTGCCATCATTATTGCCACGATCTGCTCCACTGTTTTCCTTTGTTTTTTCAACCATTTCTAACCAATAGGTAGGCGATCGGGATTGCATATTTGCTCGATCGTCTGCCTACGTTTTTATAATGCCAATTACGTTGATACCAATTACGTTGATACCAATTACGTTGATACCAATTATGCCGATTTTCAGAAACTTGCCCTGAATTGCGTTGCAATTGTTGCTTGAAAACGCTAGGCACTACCTGTGAGGTGATGACTTGCCGCATTCGATCTCCCGCACCCCAGGGTTTTCGCTAGCTCATCATGACTGAATCACAGCACTATTCCCCATCATTCCCTAATCATTATTACTACTGCTACCTTCCTCTTCCGTTTCTGCCTGCCCTCCAAACGTGCCGCCGGGGCCAAATAAGGACGTGGCCGCCTCATCCAACTGCTGAAAAAAGAGCAGGAAACCCAAAACATCTCGGAACGGTTGGGTCACGGTGTTCAAGGCATAGGTAATGCGAGCGATGAGGTTGCGATTCACAACCACCACGTCGTTATCGCGCAGGGGAGGATTATTTGCCGGATCGCCCATAAACGCAGCTTTGCCATCCAGAATCCGGGTGACCGGTTTGCCCTGTTCTGGATCAAAACGAATGAGGGCAATTCGCCGGAGCCGGGCGGTATCTAATGACACGCCATTGAGCGCATCAATGAAGGTGCTGCCGTTGGGCAGGGTGAGGGTGACCAGGCCACCGCGACCGGCATAGTTCACCATCCGAATCCGAATGGCGGCGCGGGCTACGTTGCTGCGGGCCATCAGGTCTGCGTCATAGCCCGGATCAATGCCGGATTCGCGCCGAGGCACCACGATCGCATCGCCATCTTGCAGATAAATCCGTGGTTCCGGGGCCCCCTCCACGAGCAGCGAGAGCAGGTTCACGTTTTTCTCGATCGTGGAGCCGTCGGGCAGTTGGCGGCGAACTTTGATGGCCCGTAAATCGGCCCAGTCGGTTGCTCCACCGGAGGCCACTAGGGCGGTCACAACCGTATCAAAGGGACTGACTCGATAGAACCCGGGTTTGACCACTTCACCAGTGACCACAATGTCGGGATTCACGGGGGTGAGCACGCCGACGGTGACGATCGGGTTAACGAGATAGCGTTCGTAACCCTGCTGTAGAAACTTTTGCAGTTCGGCGGTGGTTAGCCCTTCCGCATTGACGATTCCCAGTAGGGGGACGGAAATTTGCCCCTGAACATTGACGATGGTGGAGGTGTTCAGTTCGGGGAAGCCTTGCACCTGAATGGCGATCGTGTCGTAGGACGAGAGGCGATAGACCCGCCATTCCGGGGGCGGTGCGGTGAGGGATTCGGGCCAGTCGGGAATGGGTTGCCCCGGTTGTCTCGGTTGTCCCAGTTGTCCCGGTTGTCCCGGTTGCCCCGGTTGCAAAAGTGGCACTGGGGCGGCGTTGGGGCCAGAGGATTGAGCCGGGGCCGGGCCGGGGGCCGGTTGGGCTGGGGGTGTTAGGGTGGCTGGCGGCCGGTTGGGCTGGGGGGCCGCTTGGATGGGTCGGAGTTGGGGGCGATCGGGGCCCGATCGGGGAATGTCCGGAAACACGACTTCAGCGGTGGATGCGGCGGTGGACGGATCGGAATTGCGATCGGGCTGATTGACGGGCTGATTGGTGGGCTGATTGATAGGTTGATCCAAACCTGAGCCATTCGCTCCCTGGCGAGGCGTTTGGGCCAAGACGGCGATCGCCTGACTACTGAGCAGGACGATCGGTAAACAACGGCTGAGGGCCAAGGTCAGGGCGGGCAGGGAGGAACGGGCCATAGGACAGAAAAGGGCAGCAACGGCAGAATCAGCGGCATCCAACGCATCCAATCAGCAGAATCCAATCAGGGGCCAAGGGCAGCAATGCCACCCCGATTGAGCCATGCAGCAATTCGCGATCGGCGCTAGCGATCGACCTTGGGTGGGGCGGGTTTCAGCGGCCCCGTCAGCAGGACTTGCTGCACCTGTTGCGCCAGGTCGGTTAAGCGGGCTTGATAGTTCTGATCCCACTCATCCAAAGGCTTATCCGTAGGCAACAGCAAACTGACCGCTACCCAAGGGGTGTGGCCCTGTTGCCATTGGGCCAGTTGATCGCGCCAAAACCATTGGCTGGGGGCCGGGTCGCCCCCTTGGGGCCAGGCATACCAGGACAGCAGGAAATAGGTTTGGTGCTGACTGGTCCAAAGCCGCAACAGCCGGGCCCGGAAGGGCGGCAGGCCCGTCGGGGCTAGGGTCAAGGTCTGTTCTGAGTCTGTTTGCAGGCCGTCGCCCAACCAGTTGCCGGAGTCGAGGGCGGTCCATTCCACTTGGGGCCGATCGCGCCCGCGCTTCATGGGCATCAGCAGCAACACGGCGCGATCGCGTTGGGTCGCAGCGTTGGGAGTTGCGCCCGGGCCTTGGGGCCGCACTCGCTCGATCGGCTGCCAAAGCCACTGTTCACCGCCCAAACTGCGCTGGCTGATCTGTTGGGTTTGCCAACCGGGGATGGCTAAACCCTGTTTGGGTAATTGCCGCAGGGTTTTCAGTTGGCTGGGGTTGCCGGCCCGTTGCCAGCGCCAGGCCCCGCCCGCCACATAACCCGGCAAGGATCCCAGGGCGATCGCCCCCAACAGGCCCAGGGCCAGCAGTTTGGAGCGGTGGCGGCCCCAGAAATTTTGAGCGGAGGTGGGTTGCGAGTCCGAAGTGGAAGAGTCGGTCATGGGAGAACAGCAGCGGCGGGCAAGGACAGGCTCAAGAGCAAAAATTAAACGAAAGCAATCAAACGAAAGCAATCAAACTAAAAACCAAACTAAAAACAAAGCAAAGCTCAAAACACCGACTACAACACGAACCCAAACAGCAACAGATGCACCACGATTAGCTGATCCGCAGGAAAATCCTCTCGCCAGGATAGCGGGCTGGGGCTGGTGGCCGCCAAGGGCAACGCGATTGCCCGGGGAGTCGATCGACCCGTCTGGCGATCGATTCGGGATCGATTCGGGATCGATTTGAAGTCGATGAGATGGCCGCAAATTACCAAGGACTGCCAATCGTGGTGAAGCTGGCCCAATAGTAGGGGTGAGCTAGGGAAAAAGTCGCTAACTTGCTCGACTCCGGCGGCAAATCGACAACGCCACCGGGAAACACCAAGCGCCCATCTTCGGCCCGGGTTTGCCCCCGCAACATGGCAATTTGGGCCCGACGCAGGGCTTCCGCTTTGATGGGAGCCGATCGCAGGGCATCATAGAACCCCGCCATCAGCCCCAAGGTTCCCTCATCACTCACATACCAGAGGCTGGCTACAACGGATTTCACCCCCGCATCCACCGCAAAGCCCGCAAAGCCCAACTCTGCCGACTCATCCCCGATCGCCGTGCGACAAGCACTCAGCACCAACAATTCCACGGGCGGACTGCCCAACCCCAAGTAGCGCAAATCACTGACGGCTAACCGGCGATCCCATAACCGCACAAAGGAATCCTGGGGAGAGCCGGGCCGAAAGTCCGCGTGGGTGGCCAGATGCAAAATCGGGAACGGGTTCGATCGCCGCTGGCGTTTCAGGTTTTCTAAGTTGAACTCTTCATTCAGAAAGGTTTTGTCCCGGGGAATGAGTCGTTGGATCGTGGCCAGTTCCACCGGCACGGCGGGCAACGGCGGCAAATCCGTGAACTCCGAGGCCCCAAAACTGAGCACCGGGGCCGATCGAATGGGTTCAAACTGCGTATCGGTCAGGTTAATGCTGGGAATTAACCCAACGCTGTATTTTTCAATCAAAAACTGCTGGCCATCGTGCAATACGGACACGGGCAGCGATCGCATTCCGCGATCCATCGAAAAGGCGATCGTGTCCACCTGATGGCGCACCAAATCTTCAGCCACGGGCCCCACAATCCAGCGGTATAGCTGCTCGGCCGGGGGGCGGTAGGTGTTGCTGATGCGAGCAACGGGGGTGGTGATGGCGGCTCGCAAATCAATCACCGCCTTCAAAACCCGATCGCGCTGGGCCTCGCGCACCACTCGATAGATCGGTGGCGCATCGGGAATCACCAAAATCACATCCAACTGCTCAGGGCGAGCGAAGGTATACAAAATCGCCGGTTTCAGGCCCGTTTTTGACTCCAAGCGGCGCAACGTGCCCTGAAGATCGGGAAAACTCTGCACATCGTTGCTCAGGGCCCGACCCAGGTGGTTGTTGGTGAGGGTGGTATAGAGTCGATCGATTTCCACCGCCGCCCGATCCGAAGCACCGTCTTTCAGGTGACCCATAATTTGACGACGGGCCGCCTGTTCAATGTCCGTGTCCGTCAAATTGTCCCCCGATTGCTCCCCGTCGCCCACGGGCCATTGCTGCACGACGCGCTCCGCTTCCGGGTCGGCGCGATCGCCCTCCACTTCTGGTTCCATACCGGGCGTGGGCGTGGGTGTTGGGCTAGGGATAGGACTGGGACTGGGGCTAGGTGTGGGACTCGGGGAAGGACTGGGACTGGGGCTAGGTGTGGGACTCGGGGAAGGACTGGGACTGGGGCTAGGTGTGGGACTCGGGGAAGGGCTGGGACTGGGGCTAGGCGTAGGGCTTGGAGTAGGGCTAGGACTGGGGCTAGGCGTAGGAACTGGCTCACCTGTGGTGATGAATTCGATGTTGCCCTGGGTGAAGGGGCCGGGAAACGAACCGGTGCTGATGGTGCTGCTGCCGGTGGAAACGCCGCCCGCCAAACCATTGCCGTCCCTGCTGGGCGTTTCGCCCACCACCAAGGGCACAACGGGCGTTTGGGAACCGCCGCCATGGGTGATGCGCACGGCATTCCCTCCCTGGCCGCCGCCCGTGGCAATGCTGGTCAAAACGCCCGATCGGTCAATGAAGGCCCCCAGGGCCCGGAAAAAGCGCGTGCTCACAATGTCCACGCTGCCGCCGAGACCATCGCTCCCCCCTTGGGCGTTCAGGCTGGTGATTTGCACATCGCCCGGGCCCGTGAGGGTGAGGTTGGCGTTGCCGCCGTTGCCCCCAATGGCGCTGAGATTCAGGGTTCCCAAACTGATGCCGGTGCTGGCGCGGGCCTGGAGATTGCCGCCTTGGCTGTTGCCGCTGGCGTTCAGGTTGCCCCCACTGATCTGCTCGGTGGCGCTGATCAGCGTGATGCTACCGGCGGTGTTTTGTCCCTGGGTGCTGAGGCTGCCAAAGCTGAGGGCCCGTTGGGCCGTGAGGGTGATGTTGCCGCCGCCGTTGCCCGCGGCCGTGATCAGACCGGCGATCGCGGCGCTGTTGTTGCTGCTGGCGATCGCCACATTGCCGGCCACGCCAATCACCGGAGCACTGGTGGATAGGTCGCCACTGAGGGCGATCGGGCCGCTGCTGTCGATCGTCACGCCGCCGCCGCTGCCATTATTGCCGATCGCCTGGAGATTGCCCCCCACCGTCACCCCCGTGCTGCCATTGAGCGTGACCGCTCCGCCGGACTGACTGCCGCTGCTGGTGATGGCTCCGGTGGCGATCGCCCCGCCCGAGGTGCGCAATGTCACTTGCCCCCCGATCGGGCCCTGGCTGGAGATTGCGCCAGTGGTCAGGTTACCCGGCGCAGACAGGTTAATCGCCCCGCCGATGGTGTTAATGTCGCCCGTGGTGATGGAGCCGCTGCTGCTATTGAGGGTGATCGGGCCACCTGTGCTACCGGTGGTGCGCAAGGAGCCGGTGGTGATGCTGGAGCCGGCCGAGAGGTCGATCGCCCCGCCCTGGGTTTCCAGTCCCCCGATCGAGATCGCCTCGCCCGCTTGAATGGTGATTGGTGCGCCCAAGGTGCTCAACACATCGGCGGAATCCAAAAACCGCAGATCGCGCCCGGCTGTGAACCGCACCGACCCACCATTGGTCATCTGTAGGCTGAGGCGGTTATCGGGCAAGTTTTCCAGCAAAATATCCCGCTCCGCCTCCAGGATCAGGTTAGCGGTGCTCAATAACCGCTCCAAGCTCCCCTCACTGATTGTGAAGTCCACGGGAGCGGGTGGCCCCGTAAAAAAGCCTTGATCGGTGCGCAGAATCTGATTTTCTGGCTGGCCAAAGGGCACATTACTACTCAGTTGTGAATCATCAATGCCCACTAAACCGGGCACAATCCGAATATCCTGGGGATCCAGCAGCAGCGTGCCCAAGGGGCCCAAGGGAGCCGTCAGATCCACCGTTCCCCGCACGGCCAATTCCCCCTTGGCCGACAGCTCCACAAAACCACCTGGGCCACCGTTGGGGCCGCCCCGGGCCGCGATCGCCCCGCTATACCAAGTCAAACCATCGGCCCAGACAATCACCTGACCGCCGGCCCCTTGATCGGTGGCATTGGCCTGAATTTGGCTGGCCCGATCGACCCAAGTGGCCCAAGCGCTGAACAGGTTACCGCTGCCCCGTTCGCTGCCGCCAATTTGTACCCGACCGCCCCCCTGAGGGCCGCTGGCTTCCAAGTTAGCCCCCACCAAACCCACCCGATCGCCCCCGATCGTGATGCTACCGCCGGGGCCGGTGGAGCGGGCGGTGTCCAGGTTCCCAGCCACCACCACACCCCGATCGGGCAAGGCCACGGGCCCCGATGCGGCAGACTGCAACAGCACCGAGCCATCGGGATTGATCACCAACTGGGATGCGGCGGCGGTGGGGCTACCGGCCAACAAGTCCGCCAGCGATCGCCCCCCGATCGCCCCCGGTTCCGGCAAGGCCACTTCCAAGGTCAAGGTGGATCCATCGGGCGCGATTCTGACCCGATTCGTACCGGGAATGGCGGCCACGGTCACGTTACCCCCGGGCGCTTGCAGCCGGCCCGTGGACACCACGGAACCACCGCCCAACAGCCACAGATTTTGTCCTTCGCCCACGGCTAGGGAACCCCAGCTCAACAGATGACCCGGGCGATCGCTCACAAAATCTAGCCATTGCAGGGAACCGCTCAAGCCGCGAAAGTCCACGGGCCCTTGGGCAGAAAACCAACCGCCATCGCTGAAACCCAGCCGATCGGCGGTGGTGGCCATAAACGAAGCGGGCACATCCAACCGGGCCCCAGCCCCAAACAGGATCCCCGCAGGATTCATTAGATATAAGTTGGGCTGGCCGCCGGAGATCCGAATCAACCCTTCAATCACGGACGGTTCACCCCCAGTGACGCGCCCGACGATCGCCCGCAAGTCTGGTGTGGCCAAAAAGTTGGCAATTTCCTGGGGACTGAGGCCCAGCCGCTGAAAGCTATGGAACAGGTTATCGCCCGATCGGGTTCCGCCGCCGATGTTGTATTGGTTGCCCTGTTGTTGAACGGTAGTGCCCAGGCCGTCGTTGGCGGGAACGATCGCCGGTTCGGCATGGACGGGGCTGGCCATGAGGGCCATGCCGATTCCAAAAATCCCGATCGCCGTTTGCCGGTAACTACCCATGGCTTTTCCTCGCTCGATCGCTGGGGGTGGATCTGTCCTTAGGGCGATCGTAGCTCGCAAACGGTTGATTAACCCTGGCTTAACGTGAATTCGGGATCGGTTTTTGCGAGTTTCCAATCAAGTGGGGGCCCCAGCGAGTGGGGCCACCTTGCCCGCCGCCGCGCCCAGCCCCGTCGCCGTCTTTTGTTTCCAATCAAGTGGGTGCCCCAGCGAGTGGGGCCCTGGAAACGCGCTTGGGCGGGTAACGGTTTTTGGGTTTCCAATCAAGTGGGTGTCCCAGCGAGTGGGGCCTGTGCATTTGGCGCGATCGGGCGCACTGGCTCGCGAGTTTCCAATCAAGTGGGTGCCCCAGCGAGTGGGGCCCTGATATGGACTGGAATCGTGTTGTTTCGATTTGCCCTGTTTCCAATCAAGTGGGTGCCCCAGCGAGTGGGGCCTCACCATGCTGCTGACACCGCTAGCGCGGCCGCTAGTCACGCGAGTTTCCAATCAAGTGGGTGCCCCAGCGAGTGGGGCCGCCCCATCCGATCAATCAGACGAAGATCTATTGATCGAACGTTTCCAATCAAGTGGGTGCCCCAGCGAGTGGGGCCGGCAGACTTGACTCGCCCGATGGCTGCTTTTGCAGACTGGTTTCCAATCAAGTGGGTGCCCCAGCGAGTGGGGCCCCGTTCTGCATCCTCAGTCACGGTTACCGCAGATGTTTCCAATCAAGTGGGTGCCCCAGCGAGTGGGGCCCTCGGAGAAGGTGCTGATCAGCCATCAGACGAACCCATAGAGTTTCCAATCAAGTGGGTGCCCCAGCGAGTGGGGCCCTCGTCGATATTGCTGGCGCAAAAGCAAGAAGGGAGGTTTCCAATCAAGTGGGTGCCCCAGCGAGTGGGGCCGTTCCTTTGATTGCCTATTTTCGCTAGATGCTTCTCTGGGTTTCCAATCAAGTGGGTGCCCCAGCGAGTGGGGCCTTGCATTTCCTGCCTGAGTCTTTTCTATGAAAATCAAGTTTCCAATCAAGTGGGTGCCCCAGCGAGTGGGGCCTGATGGCACTTCCACTGCTTGGCATCTCTGGCTCGTGGTTTCCAATCAAGTGGGTGCCCCAGCGAGTGGGGCCCGATTGGGCTGTTGAGGTTCTGGAGTTGCAGCAAGACTGGAAGGTTTCCAATCAAGTGGGTGCCCCAGCGAGTGGGGCCAAGAGCTACCGGCAACGCGCCGGGGGGTGACGGTAGGTTTCCAATCAAGTGGGTGCCCCAGCGAGTGGGGCCGCCAGCTCGGTTTCCCCCGAACTGCTGATCAGCCAGTTTCCAATCAAGTGGGTGCCCCAGCGAGTGGGGCCCAGCGCTGGCGGCGGTGGATTGGTGATCAGCTTGATTCGGTTTCCAATCAAGTGGGTGCCCCAGCGAGTGGGGCCAAGCAGCCACTTCGGGAGCCGCCCCCCGGTGTGCAAAGCAGGTTTCCAATCAAGTGGGTGCCCCAGCGAGTGGGGCCTTGCGGCTAATGAGCTGATTGAGGGTGGTGCAAACGGCGTTTCCAATCAAGTGGGTGCCCCAGCGAGTGGGGCCGGCTGACAGCGGTGGCAAGTAGTAGTCAATCGAGCGGATGTTTCCAATCAAGTGGGTGCCCCAGCGAGTGGGGCCCGGTGGAGCCTGCTCTTCTGTGGCTGGTTGTTCGCGTTTCCAATCAAGTGGGTGCCCCAGCGAGTGGGGCCAGGGTTAATTAGTTGGCTTAGTTGGTGTAAATAGGCAGGTTTCCAATCAAGTGGGTGCCCCAGCGAGTGGGGCCTCGGCATCCCAGTATGTCGATCAAAAACCTGTCGGGGTTTCCAATCAAGTGGGTGCCCCAGCGAGTGGGGCCTCCGATTGGGGGTTCGCAGTTTAGGCCCCAAAAGGTGGTGTTTCCAATCAAGTGGGTGCCCCAGCGAGTGGGGCCCCCCGCTGCCCGAAAATTCGGACGCGATCGACGCGCTGTTTCCAATCAAGTGGGTGCCCCAGCGAGTGGGGCCTTCCAAGCACCGCAATGGGCCAACGGGCACATTCAAGTTTCCAATCAAGTGGGTGCCCCAGCGAGTGGGGCCCAGATACCAGGTCAGCAGGGCGATCACGCTGGACGTTTCCAATCAAGTGGGTGCCCCAGCGAGTGGGGCCCCAGACAGCACCCCCGCCTTGCGGATTTCGCCGTCAAACTGTTTCCAATCAAGTGGGTGCCCCAGCGAGTGGGGCCTTAAGTATTGCGTTGTGCAGTGCGATGACGGGACGGTTTCCAATCAAGTGGGTGCCCCAGCGAGTGGGGCCACTTTTACCGCTACCACTAGCACCATGAAAGATTGCCACAGTTTCCAATCAAGTGGGTGCCCCAGCGAGTGGGGCCGGCTCTTTTTGGGCCGCCAACAGTTGAGCCGCCAATGTTTCCAATCAAGTGGGTGCCCCAGCGAGTGGGGCCTTGCAAATTTTCGGCGGCGGGCGGCGGAAAATTTGTTTCCAATCAAGTGGGTGCCCCAGCGAGTGGGGCCCCCTGCCTAACTTACGCCTCGATCCCAGTGTCGAAGTAACAGTTTCCAATCAAGTGGGTGCCCCAGCGAGTGGGGCCTCAATTGCTTGTGTCTGGCAAAACTCAATTCCTAGCGCTCAAGTTTCCAATCAAGTGGGTGCCCCAGCGAGTGGGGCCTTCTGTCTACTTAAGGGCTGGTGATAATGCTCTTTTAGGTTTCCAATCAAGTGGGTGCCCCAGCGAGTGGGGCCTGCCTTAAACAGTCAAAGATGGGTAGATTTGGAGACTCAAGTTTCCAATCAAGTGGGTGCCCCAGCGAGTGGGGCCAGCGAAGATCTTTTTGATCTCGACAAGACTCTAGCCCAGTTTCCAATCAAGTGGGTGCCCCAGCGAGTGGGGCCACACTGTCCTAGCAGGTCATCAACAGCTAGCGGAGTTTCCAATCAAGTGGGTGCCCCAGCGAGTGGGGCCATTGAACAATTCAGTGGTAACCAGTTTGTTACGGGAGTTTCCAATCAAGTGGGTGCCCCAGCGAGTGGGGCCCCGTCCAGCCGCCTACACGGGCGATTTTGCCGAAATTGAAGTTTCCAATCAAGTGGGTGCCCCAGCGAGTGGGGCCGGGTCGATCGGTTCGAGGCCGACTACTGGAACCGGGTTTCCAATCAAGTGGGTGCCCCAGCGAGTGGGGCCAAGGTGGCCAAGGCTCAACAGGATATCGAATCAGCCAGTTTCCAATCAAGTGGGTGCCCCAGCGAGTGGGGCCATCGCAGCGGCTTGTTGTCGCGCCGCCTAGCCATTCTGGGTTTCCAATCAAGTGGGTGCCCCAGCGAGTGGGGCCGAGAAGAATCATGCTGAAAAGCTATTTGCTGAATGGGGTTGGTTTCCAATCAAGTGGGTGCCCCAGCGAGTGGGGCCCTGATCAAGGGTGGGTGGATCTCCGAAGACGGGCGCTTGCTGGTTTCCAATCAAGTGGGTGCCCCAGCGAGTGGGGCCTCGCTCGAATTGCAAACTGATTGGGCGATCAACCGAGTTTCCAATCAAGTGGGTGCCCCAGCGAGTGGGGCCTCACGAACCAGTTGCATTTTTCAATCTCCAAAAAGGTTTCCAATCAAGTGGGTGCCCCAGCGAGTGGGGCCTCCATCGCCGCAGCCTCCGACCCGGGCGAGAGCGCTGTGTTTCCAATCAAGTGGGTGCCCCAGCGAGTGGGGCCTCAACGAAGACGGCTCGTTCAAGCAACAGCACTATCGTTTCCAATCAAGTGGGTGCCCCAGCGAGTGGGGCCGGTCGCAAGACCGGGTACGAACCCCGCACGTTCCGTTTCCAATCAAGTGGGTGCCCCAGCGAGTGGGGCCGGCTGATGGCAAGGACGGTTCCCCCGGTAAAGATGGGTTTCCAATCAAGTGGGTGCCCCAGCGAGTGGGGCCCCAGGAAAGACCGCCGCCCGCAAATTAACGATGCCGTTTCCAATCAAGTGGGTGCCCCAGCGAGTGGGGCCTGGCGCTCTAGGGCGATCGCCCGTTTGGTGGCCATGGCGCTGGGTTTCCAATCAAGTGGGTGCCCCAGCGAGTGGGGCCTTTGGAACCCGGAGACGACGATTACGACTGGTATCGCAGTTTCCAATCAAGTGGGTGCCCCAGCGAGTGGGGCCTGACCTACTCGCGCTATCCCCTTGTAGGGCTGATCTCAAGTTTCCAATCAAGTGGGTGCCCCAGCGAGTGGGGCCACCCGAAAGAAAGCCGTAGTGACTGAAGAATAAGCAATCAAGTTTCCAATCAAGTGGGTGCCCCAGCGAGTGGGGCCCGTATGGACGTGTTTGGCTGAAATAGAAGTTTTGAGACGTTTCCAATCAAGTGGGTGCCCCAGCGAGTGGGGCCGGCGATCTCTTCAAGGCGATCAATGACTTTGCCCGTCCGTTTCCAATCAAGTGGGTGCCCCAGCGAGTGGGGCCATTACAAGGGTCGCTAGGGTGCGCTGGGTTACCCAGGTTTCCAATCAAGTGGGTGCCCCAGCGAGTGGGGCCCCCCCTGGCTCAACAGGCCCGTCAAGCGGAAGCAACGGTTGTTTCCAATCAAGTGGGTGCCCCAGCGAGTGGGGCCCTGTTGAACAAAAACGGTTGGCAGTGCTTGATCAGTGTTTCCAATCAAGTGGGTGCCCCAGCGAGTGGGGCCGACAGGAGCGGTTATATTCCAGCTTCAACACAGGCGACGTTTCCAATCAAGTGGGTGCCCCAGCGAGTGGGGCCTGGGATTGCAAGACTTTTCTAGCGAATCTATTGAGCTAACGTTTCCAATCAAGTGGGTGCCCCA
The DNA here is from genome assembly GCF_043235035.1 of Limnothrix redekei LRLZ20PSL1. Taxonomy (NCBI): domain Bacteria; kingdom Bacillati; phylum Cyanobacteriota; class Cyanophyceae; order Pseudanabaenales; family Pseudanabaenaceae; genus Limnothrix; species Limnothrix redekei. The sequence continues at coordinate 39,932 of NZ_JAZAQF010000023.1, forward strand.
GCGAGTGGGGCCAAATCAAAGCTCTACGGATATCGCGGTGATTTGCAGTTTCCAATCAAGTGGGTGCCCCAGCGAGTGGGGCCTGATTTGATCCGGACGGGCGATCACGATACTGATGTTTCCAATCAAGTGGGTGCCCCAGCGAGTGGGGCCTTGGCAAACACCGCCCGCCAGCGGTTGGTTAACTTGTTGTCGGGTTTCCAATCAAGTGGGTGCCCCAGCGAGTGGGGCCTTGCATCTCACAAAGGTCAACCTAACCAGGATTGAGTTTCCAATCAAGTGGGTGCCCCAGCGAGTGGGGCCTTGTCGAATGCCTCGGGCACGGTTGCGTCAGCTCGGGAAAGTTTCCAATCAAGTGGGTGCCCCAGCGAGTGGGGCCATGGCAAGCAATTCAATTCAAATGTTTGGCTGGCTATCCCGATGTTTCCAATCAAGTGGGTGCCCCAGCGAGTGGGGCCTTAACCGTACCTCCCTTCTTGCCCTGGAGGTCAATCAAAGGTTTCCAATCAAGTGGGTGCCCCAGCGAGTGGGGCCTGCAAACGCGCGGGGTGTTTGCGATCGACTGTCGGCGGTTTCCAATCAAGTGGGTGCCCCAGCGAGTGGGGCCGAGTCCATAGGCGGCGATCGTCCCAAAAACCCATCGGTTTCCAATCAAGTGGGTGCCCCAGCGAGTGGGGCCTTGAAGGAATGAAAGAACAAAGGCTAGGAGCTGACAAAAGGCTGTTTCCAATCAAGTGGGTGCCCCAGCGAGTGGGGCCATTCACCAAGGCCTTGGGGTGCTCACCCACCCGGGAAGTTTCCAATCAAGTGGGTGCCCCAGCGAGTGGGGCCTTTGAACGAGATTATTGACGCGGGCGACTTCCTTGGTGCTCCAGTTTCCAATCAAGTGGGTGCCCCAGCGAGTGGGGCCATCTCTTCACTACCTTGGAAATTGGCCTTGATCGTTGGTTTCCAATCAAGTGGGTGCCCCAGCGAGTGGGGCCTGGCAATTCAAATTCTTCTAACTGTAACTGCCAGTTTCCAATCAAGTGGGTGCCCCAGCGAGTGGGGCCCCACTAACACCAATAACCGTTCTGGCAATCGTTCCAAATGTTTCCAATCAAGTGGGTGCCCCAGCGAGTGGGGCCTAGGCCACCGAGCGACATGCGGATGTATTTCCGCCCCGTTTCCAATCAAGTGGGTGCCCCAGCGAGTGGGGCCTACAGCGGTACTGTCTTTAAATTCAACCTGTTCCCAGGTTAGTTTCCAATCAAGTGGGTGCCCCAGCGAGTGGGGCCTCCCCCCTAAACTAACCCTTGCTGCATAAGGGTTACAAGTGGCTAGATCTACAACCCCCCTCAGACCCGGACAAAACCCAAACATTTCATCTGTGGAAAAACCCCAAAACCCTTGCCCCACAACCGATCCACAACCTCCACGACAGAATGTGGGTTCCAGCCGATCGCCCCAGGTTGTAGATTTCCGATACATTGCGTTACAAAATGACCGATCCCGGCGGCGAAGACAGGGGCCGCCCGCCCCAAACCTCCACCTGGGCCAGCATTTGACTCGATAAGGGATAAAACCGAATCGAATCCTCCTTCGGGTTAAACCACTTGCGAAGCCGCCGCCGCAGTTGGGCATAGTGACTCGGAGAGAGATAGCACTCAAACACGCTGTATTGCACCCGCTGGCCATAGCCCTCCAAGGTCGCCGCAATTTTGCTGCGCCGCTTCTGATTTGGACTGTCGTAAGCAACCACATAAAACACAGGTTCAGCCGCTTAGGTTCGCAGGCGATAGGGCTGGTAGGTGTAGACCGGCTGATAGACAAATTGCTTGTAGGCGCGCACTTGCCGACTCAGTAGCTCCCACCGGGGAATCGAACCGCCCTCGTCTTGGTCGATCGCCCCTTCCATGCGATCGATAAACGCTTGCAGATACAACTTGCGACCCGCTTCATTCAGAAAACAGCCCCCATCCCGCTGTTCCGTGTGCTGAGTGCGATCGACCTGACCCCGATTCACCAGCCCCAACACCACCGCATCCACCAACGGTGCCCGAAATTCCTCCAGCAAGTCCGACACCAAAGCCGGGTGGCGATCGGACGGTTCGTGCAAACAACCAGCGTAGGGATCGAGTCCCTGAAGCTCCACCAACACCAACAGATGGTTCCACAACACCTGGTAGCCAAAACTGAGGAAGGCGTTGATTGGGTCTTGGGGCGGTCGCCGGTTGCGATCGCGAAAGCCCAGGCCTGAGTCCGCCAGAATCGATCGCCACGCCCCAAAGTAAGCCGCAGCCCCCGCCCCTTCCAAACCAAACAGTGCATCAAGGCTAGTGGCCTGGCGGGCCCGATCGCCTAGGTGGCGGAATTGATCGAGATCTGGGCCCAAGTCGTGGCCCCGTTGGCGATAGCGCTGCAGCAAAATCCGGGAGTTGTGCAGCTTGTTGGCCACGATCGCCCGGGCCACCAATAGGCGATCGCCAAAACTGAGATCCGCTTGGTGACGCGCCAGGGCCCGGTAGCCGCGATGGATAGCCGTGAGGCGACCGTGACAGTAGCCCATGCGCGACAGGTAGACCACCGGCACATCCCGCACCAAACAGGCCCGCAGCACTTGGGTGGTGAGCTGCACATTGCCAAACACCAGAATTTGATCCAGCAGCGGCAGGGCGATCATTTGGGCGGGTTCGTCGCCCTGCTGCACAGTCAGGCGATCGGCGCGGACGGTGACGCGACTCCCTTGCTGGGACAGATAGAGCGATCGCATGGGGGACGAGGCATATGGCGCTAGGGGCGATCGAGCGGGCCGGGGCGATCAGACAGTCGTTCTAGCTCGGCTAGGGGATCAGGGTTGGCATCCAGCGAGCGAGTTAGTTGTCGGCCCCAAAGGCGATCGGCGATCGTGCAAGTGTAGTAGCTCGCTAAACCCACGAGCAGCGTGTTGACCAAGACAGCGGCTAACCCCAAAGGGGCAATCAGCAAAATAATCAGGGTCAGGCTGCTGTTGGTGAGGGCGATCGCTTGGCGGCGTTTGGGGAGCGTTCCAGGGGCAAAGTACATAGGACTGAGGGAGGATCAGCGGGCAAGGTCTAAAGGTTCAAAACTAGCTAGTCAAAGCCGATCGAATTTCGGCATTCAGGCGATCGAACGGATTATCCGTCAGCGAAACCGTGACAATTCCCTTCAAAATGCGCCGCAGTTGATTCAACACCTCTTCGGGATTTTCCATGCGGGAAATGCCCTTAAACTCATGCACCATTTGGTTGCGATCGGCGCAGAGTTTTTCGATTTTGTCTAAATCTCCCAGTAGCTCTTTCGAGTCAGGATCACAATCTAAAATCAGCCGCATGGTCAGGCGATTTGGAAAGTAGCTGGTGCGGACAGCACGATTTTTGGGGGCTGCCTTCTCTAGGGCGCGATAGACTTCACCCGATTTGAGGGCCTTGACCTCTTGCCAAAATCGATCGGTATCGGCCTCATCTTTAGGAAACTCAGCCAACTGCCCGATCGCGTATTTCAGCACATTTTCTTGGATGCCAAACACCCGCGTAAAAACGGTGAAATAGTCACGATTGTGCAGCGATAAAACTGCATTGAAATAGGCTTCCGCCAAAACTGTGGGCTTGTGTCCCGATCGCAACTTGGCAATGTCTTTAGCCCAGCGATCATCAATAGCTCCCGCAAGCTCTTGAATCGCGTCACTGGCTCCGTTGAAGTCAAATGCCTTGCGACAACGGGCATATTCCAACAAGCCCTTGAGGCGATCTGTTGCTAACTGGCTGGCTGTTAATTCCAACCAAGCACCACTGTAGTTGTAGTCCGCAATTTGTTGTTCAATGCGTTTGCGATCAAACTCCTGCCGCAACGCCAGAACATTGGTTGGAAAAACCCGATCTTGGCCTGGTTTCATCTCCTTCGGGTTACGAACTTGCCAAATTTGGCTATTGCTGGCGTAGCCTGCCGCCTGCAACAAACTGAAAGCCGACTTCATGGCTGGCGTTCCCGACGATGCGTTGAAATCTACCCGATCGCCCGGTTCCAACTGCGATTGCACCCACTCCAAACCGCGCTTTGCTTCTTGCGCCGCCAGCCACAAATCAGTGGGATCTTTCGACAATTCCCAACTGGTGGGAATCAGTTCCACCACCAAGCCAGATAATTGCGACTCTGACTCCATGTGTTCTTGGGTGTCTTGAGCATTTTTCGCTGTACCTTCTGTGTGCAGCAACACCACTTTCTTGATCGTTGTTCCTTGGTTTAATAAAAATCGCAGGAGGCTAATAATTGATCCTTCCGTTTCGGTGGCTGCAAACGGATCTTGATTGCCCACAAACGACAAAACAACACTACTCATGATTAGGTATGCTCCAAAAATTAGATTTTTAGTTCCAAAAAACTCAGCAAAATTCCTAGAATTTGATCGATTTGAGGCAAGTAATATTCATCCAAATCAATCAAAACTTGGGTTTCTTGAAGTTGCAAAAATCGCCAAACTGTTCCCGTAGACACTGCCCCATAAACTGTTGATTGAGGAGAACCTTCCTGCTGATTAAATCGCCAAGCACCAAGCATTTGGGCAATACACTGACCCAAGCCCGATCGCATGTTGTCGTTTTTGGCTTCTACCAAGGTCACAATTGGCGCAGTGATGATTGAAGCTTCCGGTTCGGCAGTCAAAATGAAATCGCATTCTCCGACTAGATCTAATTCTGGCTCTACGGCAAAGTTCACACCCGAAAAAAAGCCAATTTGGTAGTTTTTGAGGCGGCGAACTTCCAGCAAAACAGGTGCAATAATCAACTCAGATCGTGCCTTTTCGGTACTGAGGGTGGCAGCAAGCGCGGCATTTTCTTCGAGCAGGGTTTTCAAGATTTCTGAAGGTGGATGAGGCTCCCGATCGCGAAAAAGATGAGAGCGATCGTGAATTTCAAGGCTAAATGCTGCTTTAATTTGGGCAATTGAGAAGCTACTATAGGGCATGAGATTAATTCGCCAATTCTAGGCGATGCGCAAAATAGTTACGATTCAGTAGCATTTTCATTTCTAAATTTCCTCGTATTAATCTCCGTCTGAATTTGAGCATAGAGCAACTGAGCTTGTCCTGCAATAGATAAACTTAATGATATGCCAATGAATTGCCCTATAAACCAGCCCACAAAACCACACAAAGCACCAAAGAGAAAAGCACCCACAATTCCACCAATTACAGCCCCTAATCCAAAACCAACAGAGAATCCAAAAAATGCACCAACAATACAGAAAACAATAATGATTGATTGTGCTTTTCCATGCAGTCTTTCAGCCGTTCTGATCGCAAAATTTTGATCATAAACCAGGTCATTTCGTCCACTAGGTTGTGCAACTTCGTGGTTCAAAAACTTAAATCGATCTTCACTATTTTCGGTATTACTTAGATAAAAAATTTCATTCCATACAGGTCGAAGTTGACCAGTTTTTCTGGCTTCAAGGTTCAGGACTTCGATACCCTCTGGCTGAATCATTTTTAGACCGCGCATCAGGCGATCGCGAATTTGCTCAAGTTGGGGTGGATTTTCGCCCTCAAAGGTCAGCTTCAGTTCGTTGCCATTGGTGCGGCCCTTGCAAGTCCAGCCCTCTTTTTGGAACGATCGATTCAGCATCGCCGCGATCGCTCCTGGTTTACCCTGTTTCGCCAAGTTGAGAAGTGTGTTATCCGCCATGATTAGACCTCTTGCACGAATCAAATTGGATGTGTTGCCTGGTAGTTGAGCAACCCGGCCAGCAGATGAAGCCTCAAGCCAAAACGGCGACGACGATTGCGATAGCGTCCTGAGAAGATCCGAAATCG
>NZ_JAZAQF010000013.1:0-43018 GCF_043235035.1 Limnothrix redekei LRLZ20PSL1
TCGATTTTGCAGAACAGAGCTTCTAGACTGAGCATGGCGGGGTTGGGCTGAGTGTTGTTTTGGTTAATGCCTCAGCTTAACCAGCCCCGTCTTTCCTTCGCTCCCCTTATCCCGAATTCACGTTAAATGAAGAGAAATTTATAAATCTTTAGCAAATTGTCTCCAGGAATACTAAAACCAAGGGACAACTCAGTTGAGCATGTTTAATCGCTGCGAATAGGGCCAACGTTGAGACAATCGAGCAACACTTTAGAAGTAGCCGAAGAACAATTGATATCATTGATATGATTAATAAATAATCAACAATTCTGCTGCCAAGAATCAGCCCGATCGTCAATCCTTGGAGCGCGATGGGGTAGAACCATGGGCGAGTTACGATGCAGCAGTCTCTTCAATCAATCATTCGATCATTGATGCGATCACCCACTCAATTTGGTTTAATCCGGCTTTATCTTGGCGTAACCCGGCTTTAGCCATAAGTTGACGAAATTCATGGTTATTCATAATGGCCGCGATCGCCCATCTTCGGCAATCAGTGCGCTCAATTGATTTCCCGCTCAAGGGGATTCAACTCGTCTAAGTATATTAATTGCTCCATTCTGTCATCTTTTTGACCTGCTATGACGACCCCGTATATGCCCCGCAAAAAGGTTGTGCAGAAGCGTCGAGAGTACAACGCTTGGGTAGCCACCGAAACGATCGAGGACTATTCCCTTCGCTATGCACCCCAGTCTTTTCGGAAGTGGTCGGAGTTTCTAGTTGCCAATACGGCCTTAGGAGGGATTTCCTTTCTGGCCCTTGAAGCGATCGGTGGATCTTTAGTGATTAGCTATGGATTCAGCAATTCCTTTTGGGCAATTTTGGTGGTGGGATTGCTGATTGGCCTAGCTGGAATTCCCATTTCCTATTACGCCGCCAAATACAATGTCGATATTGATTTGCTCACCAGAGGCGCAGGCTTTGGTTACATTGGCTCAACCATTACCTCGCTGATTTACGCCTCTTTTACTTTCATTTTCTTTGCGCTGGAAGCGGCAATCCTGGCCCAAGCCTTAGAGCTTTATTGGCACGTTCCCCTGTGGCTGGGCTATATCCTCTGCTCTTTGGTGGTGCTGCCGATTGTGTTTTATGGCATCACGGCGATCGAACGGTTGCAGTTTTGGACGCAACCGATTTGGCTGATTTTGATGGGGTTGCCCTTTGTGTTTGTGGGCCTTAAGGAACCGGCCGCCCTCGATCGCTGGCTGCACTTTGCCGGAAACTCCCCCAGCGGAGCCGCCTTTGATCCCTTGTTGTTTGGCGCGGCGGCCACCGTTTCTTTTTCGCTCATTGCCCAGTTGGGCGAACAGGTAGACTATCTACGCTTTTTGCCGGAATGTGGCCCCAACAATCGAATTCGCTGGTGGTTAGCGGTGTTGGCGGCGGGGCCCGGTTGGATTGTGCTGGGGGCAGCCAAGCAGTTGGGCGGGGCCTTTTTGGCCACTTTGGCGATCGAGCATGGTGCTTCCTTTGCTAAGGCCAAGGAGCCAATTCAAATGTATCTGGCCGGATTCGCCACCGTTTTTGACGATCCCCAAGTGGTGCTGACGGTGGGGGTGTTTTTCGTGATCATCTCCCAAATCAAAATCAACGTCACGAACGCCTACGCGGGATCCCTGGCCTGGTCAAATTTCTTTTCGCGGCTCACCCACTCCCATCCCGGGCGAGTGGTGTGGTTGGTGTTCAATGTGTCGATCGCCCTGCTGTTGATGGAGTTGGGGGTTTTTGAAACCCTAGAGGCCGTGTTGGGTCTCTATTCCAACGTGGCGATCGCCTGGATTGGGGCGATCGTGGCGGACTTGGTGATCAACAAACCCCTCAAACTCAGTCCGTCCTACGTTGAGTTCAAACGCGCCTATCTTTACAACTTCAACCCTGTGGGATTTGGCTCGATGGCGGTGGCCTCGGCCATTGCCATGGTGGCCTTTGTGGGGCTTTTGGGGGAAACACTGCGGGCCTATGCGCCGTTTTTGGCCCTGGGGATTGCCTTCGGACTGTCGCCGTTGATCGCCTGGGCAACCCAAGGCCGCTACTACATCGCGCGCCCCAATGAAGTGCGCTTGAATTTTCCAGCCGCCACCCTGGTCAGTTGCTGCGTTTGTGACAACGAGTATGAGCCATCGGATTTGGCTTTTTGTCCCGTTTACGACGGCCATATCTGCTCTCTCTGTTGCAGCCTGGATGCCCATTGTCATGACTCCTGCAAGCCCTCCGTGGGCGAGCAGATTCGCTTGGCTCCAATTGTGGCGCGGGCCATTTTTGGCGATCGCCTGTCTTTGCGGTTGGGCAAGCGGATGGTGCGTTTTTTGGGGCTGTTTGCAGCCATGGCAGCCCTGCTGGGGGTAATTTTTGCGCTGGTTTACACCCTCGGGCCGATCGCTGAGTTGCCCCTCGCGCAACCCGATGTCGAATCAATACCGCTGCTGGAAACCTTTGGGGTTTTGTATGCGATGTTGCTGGTTTTGTCGGGGATTGCGGTCTGGTGGTGGGTGTTGACCGATGAGAGTCGCGAACTGGCTGAGGAGGAGTTGGACAACCAAAACCTGCAACTTCAGCAGGAAGTGCGCGATCGCGAGGCCGCCGAAGCCGCCCTGCAAGACTTGGCCAAGGATTTGGAGCAGCGGGTGAAACAACGCACCGCCCAATTATCCGAAGCCCTGACGGTGTTGAAAAAAGCCCAAACACAACTGGTCCAAACGGAAAAAATGTCCAGTTTGGGGCAAATGGTGGCAGGGGTGGCCCACGAAATTAATAATCCGGTGAATTTCATTCACGGCAACCTCGAACATGCCTGCAACTATGTGCAAGATGTGTTGGCGTTGTTGGTTGCCTATCAATTGGCCTTTCCCAAGGCCACGCCGGAAATTTTGGAACTGGCGGACGAAATTGATGTGACGTTTGTGCAGGAAGATTTGCCCAAACTGTTGAAATCAATGCGGGTGGGAACCGATCGCATTCGGGAAATTGTCCTGTCCTTGCGCACCTTTTCGCGGCTGGACGAAGCGGAGGTGAAAAGCGTAGACATTCACGCGGGTTTGGATAGCACGCTGATGATTTTGAGCAACCGACTGAAGGCCACGGATCAACGCCCAGCGATTCAGATTCAAAAACACTACGGCGAGCTATCCCCCATTGAGTGTTACGCGGGGCAAATGAATCAGGTGTTTATGAATTTGCTGACCAATGCGATCGACGCGATCGATGAGGACAAGCGGGGCGATCGGAAACCGCCGCAAATTGCCATCACCACCACCTTGGTCGATCCCGAAACGGTGCAGATTGTGATTACGGACAATGGGCCCGGAATTGCCCCTGAGGTGCAACGAAACTTGTTTGATGCTTTTTTCACCACCAAAGATGTGGGCAAGGGAACCGGTTTGGGTCTGTCCATTGCCCAACAGATTGTGGTGGAAAGGCATGGCGGCCGATTAACTTGTCGATCGGAGTTGAATCATTCAACTAGCTTTTTGATTGAAATTCCAATGCGGCAATTTGTGGAAGATTAGGCGATCGCCTCGCAGATCCCAATCCCAATCCCAATCTCAATCTCAATCCACACCCCGATCGCCCTCGGCCAGAACAGTTAGTCCCTTGCCCTCAAGATTTGGCAACGGAAACATCAAGATCCTAGGGCCTGTCGTCATTTCCTAGAATCATGTGAAAACGATTGATTTTCCATGTTCCGGTTGTCGTAACAAGGGGCTTAAGCCCCTTGTCCCCCACGAGCTGCTAACGGTGAAGTCAGAGTTTCCGGCGATTTGACGACAGGCCCTAAATCCCCGTTGCCGATCGCCCCTGTTTGCCCAACCGGAACACTACAAAATAGGCCAAATAAATGACATAAATCGCCAAGCCTAAAATCCCCAACACGCCCAAAAAACTAGGGTTGGTGTTGTTGTGGAAATATTCCCGATAGAGCCAAGTGGGTTCCAACCAAACACGGCAAGCCGCATCCTTCACCAGCACTTCGCTGGGCTTCAGGGCACAGGGCAAGGTCAACACCTGCGCCACCGTCCCGATCGCGCAGTAAATCGTCATGGCCCAGCGCCAAGCCTTAAACGCAAACTTCAACCGGCCTTGGGGTTGGTCGTCAATTTCTTCGTTTAAATCGACCCAAAACCACAGTCCCAGCGGAATCAACACCCGCGCCCCCAGCGCCGCCACAAAGCTCACGGGCAAAGAGCCAATCATCAAATACACCGTGATGGCCAGCAGGCTCGAAACCCGCCAATAGATCACCATCAGCTTTTGCAGCGCGTCGGCCTTGGCCACAAGCGCCCACAGCAACAGCCCTAGCGGTATCAAAACGGTAAACAAAACCGCCACGCGGTAGTCCGTCCAAACCAAGGATTCCAACCAGTTTTCAGCCATAGGAAGGGGCGATCGAGCCGACAGATTTTGAAGTTTTGGGTGTGCATTGTGTCGCACACTTTGGCGCACTCTATGCTACCGCGCTGTTTCCCCTTATGGGCCGCGCTGTGGATGGCGATCGCCCCGACGATGCCCAACCGGTTTAGCTGAATCTCGATGAGTTGCCGCCAGCGCCCACAATTTAACCCACAATTTAATATGTACTCGTTATGATTATGACTAGTTGACGATTACCAACTCCTAAACGTCATGGCTGATTCTGCCCAGGTTGCCCCACCCAAACGCCGCCTCAACAATGCCTTCCAAAATTTGATGTCCTTGCATTGGTGGATGGCGTTGGCCTATCTCGTTTTGTTTGTGGGAGGAACCTTCATGGCGCAACTGCCGCGCGAGGTTTCCTTTCGCTCCGGTTTCTATGATTTCCACAAGTCGATCGGGATTTTAACCATTGGTTTGTTGTTGGGACGGGTGCTGCTGTTGTTTCGAGTTTGGTGGCGAAAATATTCCCGTCGGCTACCCAAACTGTCCGCCCATTGGTGGCGTGTATTTTTATTGCACAGCAGCCTCTATGTCTTCATGATTGTGGTTCCGGTCACGGGCGTTTTTTTGTCTAATTCCGTGAGGCCTAATAATGTCAAATTTTTTGGCATTGTTGTGCCGGATCTGTTTCCCCAAAATGCTGAAATGGTGGATTTGGGGCGTGGCTTACACTTTTGGTTTTCCTATAGCTTTTTGGTGTTTGTGATTGCCCACGCGATCGATCAATGGAAAGTTGTTCGTGCCCTGTGGCGGCGTTGGACAGGTTTTTGGAACAAGTCATCATCCAGCAATTCCAAAACGGCTCTCAAGTAATCTCAAGTCATTTCAAGTCATTTCAAGTCATCGCCAGTCATCTTCAGTGACCTCCAATAATCTGAGGAAAGCCGATCGCGCCCGGCGAGAAAGCCCCGGAAGATGGATACCGCTCCGCCTTCCGGGGTTTTGTCATTTGTCTCACTTGCCTTGAAAGCCTAGGGCGATCGCGCTAGGGTATCGAAAGCGCTGCCGTTAACCTAGCAGCACCGATTGCGCATCATTTTGACTAAATCAGCCCCCTCGATCGCCCTGTGAACCATGGTCCAAACCGCAACCACCGAACAAATTGCCTACGAACTTTCTTGGGTTAGTCGGATGGCGGATCTGAGTCCGCAGGAGTGGGATGCATTAGCCAAACCTCTAAAAACCCCCTTTTTAGAATGGGCTTGGCTGAATAATTTGGAAACATCGGGCAGCGCAATTCCGCAGGAAGGATGGTTACCATCCCACTTGGTCGTTCGCCGATCGGGAAAGCTGGTGGCCGCAGCTCCCCTCTATCTCAAGGGACACAGTTATGGCGAATTTGTGTTTGACCATCAATGGGCAGATTTGTCCTATCGCCTAGGGGTTGATTACTACCCCAAGCTGTTAGGAATGACCCCTTTTACGCCAGCGGAAGGCTATCGGTTTTTAATTGACCCCGCTGAAGATGAACGAGCGATCACCGAAATGATGCTGGGGGCGATCGATCATTTTTGTAGCCGACATCATGTGTCCGGCTGTCATTTTCTATTTGTGGATCCCCAATGGCAACAACTTATGGAATCCTTAGGTGATTTCATTACCTGGAAACATCATAGCTATATTTGGACGAGCGATAACTATCAAACATTTGAAGATTATTTAGCTAGTTTTAATGCCAATCAGCGCCGCAATATCAAACGCGAGCGAAAATCCATGGTGAATAGTGGCTTGGAGTTCAAAACTTGGCAGGGGTCACAAATTCCCCATGGCTATTTTTCCAAGATTTATGATTTTTACAGCAGCACTTGCGAAAAATTTTGGGGCGGCAGCCAATATTTAACGCGCAAGTTTTTTGTGGATTTGGCCGATCAATTAGCCGATCGCGTGGTGTTATTTACGGCCCATGCCCACGGTGACGATCGCCACCCGATCGCCCTCTCCTTTTGCATCACCAAGGGCGATCGACTCTACGGTCGCTATTGGGGTTGCACGCGAGAAATTGACCATCTGCACTTCAATGCCTGTTATTACGAGCCGATCGACTGGGCGATCGCCCACGGAATTCAACTTTTTGACCCCGGCGCAGGGGGGCAACACAAACGGCGGCGCGGATTCCCGGCAACCCCCAATCACAGTCTGCACCGGCTTTATCACCCCCGGCTTGATCGGATTTTGCGAACCTATATTGATGAAATTAACCAATACGAACAACAACAAATTGATGCCATTAATGCTGAGTTGCCGTTTAGCCAAGCTCAACCGGAACTAAAACTCTAAATCCAGATTTCAGCAAATTTTTGAATCAAGGCTTTAAGCAAGGCTTTAAGCCGTTTTGCAGCAGAACCTTCACGCAGTTGTTAAACTGGCCTTCTACCTGAAGCGATCGTCCCGTTGCAGGGCATATTCAACAGTAAGGCTGTAGCAGCGGTGTTGCAGGGATCGGGCTGTGGTGCCAGGCTGAGCGATCCTGCGATTCAACGCTGAGCGCTGCAACCCATGAACATCGCAGCACAATCACCCCGATCGGCTGGTGTTGTTGAGTGAATTCAATTTCTGGCTACGATCCGCTGGAGTGCCCGTTTTTATGAAGCGTCTGATTCAAATCGCGAGCATGGTTCTGTTGGGGTCGATCGCGGTGGCCACTGTTGAAGATGTGGCCTCCGCCAGATCTGGAAACCTGGCCGGGCGCTGGTTCAACCAAATGGCCAGCCATTGGCAAGCGGGCAAGCAACAATTGAGCCAAGTGGGCCAGGGCGATCGCCTCAGTTGCAACCTGGTTTCCGTAGGCCCCAAGCGCCAAATTACCCGACTTTGCGCAGCCCAAAGCCACCTGTAATCCGTGATCAAATCTGCGATTAAATTTGCGATCAAAGCTGTAATCAATTAACCAAGCGTTCGATCTCGCAGAATCTGATCTCGCGCTTGGGTTAATTGACGCTGATGATGAGCAATGATCTGGCGATCGCAATCCGACCAGCATCAGACCAGAATTAGATCCATTTCTTCACGATTTAAGATCGCCGCACATTAATACAGCACCATTCCTGACGCTTCCACAACGTGGCCACAATCCAACCACTTTGCTCCAACGTGTCAGAAATGGCCTTGGCTTGATCTAACAAAATGCCACTCAACACTCCCCAGGTCTTTTGATGGCTAATTTGTTCTAATTGCGGAATCAAATCCACAATTACCTCCGCCAAAATGTTGCAGAAAAAGCCATCCACTTTGCGATCGCCCAACATCTCTTGCAACTTCTCAAAAGATCCCTGCTCCAGATGCACTCGATCGGGCTGAATATGATTCAGCGAAATATTTTCTTGGGTTGCCCGCAAACATAGGGGATCAATATCCACCGCGTAGGCAGTTTTGGCCCCCACCAACAACGCCCCGATCGCCAAGATTCCCGACCCACAACCAATGTCCGCAATGATCTGCTCCGTGGGTTTGCCGTCAAAGCGCATCTCCATTGATTCCATGCAGAGTTGCGTTGTGGGATGGGCCCCCGTGCCAAAGGCAACCCCCGGATCCAAACGCACCACTACTCGCTTACCCGCCTCCGGCACATCCAACCAAGCCGGACAAATCAAGAACTGATCGCCCACTTCTTGCGGCTGCCAATGTTCTTTCCAACTGCTCGACCAGTCCTCTTCATCAATCAAATTCCATTTGACCGTTGGCTCAGGCAAATTGGCCAAAATGGCATCTTGGCGTAGCCAAAGCGCTAGGGCAGAAAGATCTAGGAGTTGCGCCTGCTCTTGGGGCAAATAGGCGGAAATCAAACAATTCTTGCCTTTGTATTGGCTAGAGGTGCCTCGGCAACCAAAATCTTGAGTTCGCCAATAAACGGTATCTTCGAGTAATGGGTGGCAGCGAATGTTGATTTCCCACCAACTATTAGCCATGGATCAAGTCCTGAAGGGGCGCTTTTGAATTTCTGTCGCTTTATTGTCCCATGGCCCTTGCGATTCCTCAGGCATCAGGCATTAAACATTAACCAGAATTGAGCAGAATCAAGATCCAACAGAATTAATCAGCATGAACCAGAATTAAGCAGGATTGATTAAGACCAATGACTGATGATGAGTCCAAAGAGGAGTCCAGCGGGGTGATGATGGGCAACTCACCCATAATTGCCATCGTAATTGCCATGACCGACAACCGCGATTATGGGCGATCAAACAAAAAACAATCGATCGCTCCCCACTGATCCGCCAGTCCGCCGCAATTTCGGTTGATAATGGCAAGCGGTGTTCCATCGCCATCCACCGGTCGTGCGCCCAGCCACCGACTTGTTTAACGCGGCGATCGCCCACACGCGATGCCCAGTGCAACCACCAACGGAGACCGATCGATCCTATGACCCGGATTGAAACCAAAACCGAACCGATGGTCGTGAACATGGGCCCCCATCACCCGTCCATGCACGGCGTGTTGCGGCTCATCGTCACCCTCGACGGCGAAAACGTCATCGACTGCGAACCCGTCATTGGCTATCTCCATCGCGGCATGGAGAAAATCGCCGAAAACCGCACCAACATCATGTTCGTGCCCTACGTCAGTCGGTGGGACTACGCCGCCGGGATGTTCAACGAAGCAATCACGGTTAACGCTCCCGAAAAGCTCGCCGGCATTGAAGTGCCCCGCCGCGCCAGCTACATCCGCATGATCATGCTGGAGCTGAACCGAATCGCCAACCACCTGCTGTGGCTTGGCCCCTTCCTGGCCGATGTGGGTGCGCAAACCCCCTTCTTCTACATCTTCCGCGAACGGGAGATGATCTATGACCTGTGGGAAGCCGCCACGGGCGCACGCCTGATTAACAACAACTATTTCCGCATGGGCGGCGTGGCCGCTGACTTGCCCTACGGTTGGATCGACAAGTGCCGCGACTTCTGCAACTACTTCGCGCCCAAAATCGACGAATACGAAAAACTGATCACCAATAACCCGATCTTCCGCCGCCGAGTGGAAGGCATTGGTACGATCAGCCGCGAAGAAGCGATCAACTGGGGTCTCTCGGGCCCCATGCTGCGCGGTTCGGGCGTGAAGTGGGACTTGCGGAAAGTTGACCACTACGAGTGTTACGACGAACTGGATTGGGATGTGCAGTGGGAAACCGGCGGCGACTGCTTCGCTCGCTACCTGGTGCGGGTGCGGGAAATGCGCGAGTCGAACAAGATGCTCTTGCAAGCGCTGGATCAGATCCCGGGCGGCCCCTACGAAAACCTGGAAGCCCAACGGATGCTGGGCGGGCCAAAGTCCGAATGGAACGGCTTTGATTATCAATTCATTGGCAAGAAGCTGGCTCCCACGTTCAAGATTCCCAAGGGCGAACATTATGTGCGCCTCGAAAGCGGCAAGGGCGAACTGGGTGTGTTCATCGTGGGTGATGACAATGTGTTCCCCTGGCGCTTCAAGATCAAGGCTCCGGACTTCACCAATTTGCAAATCCTGCCGCACTTGCTGAAGGGCGTGAAGGTGGCGGACATCATGGCGATTCTGGGCAGCATCGACGTGATTATGGGATCAGTCGATCGCTAAATTTGCCAACCAATTTGCATTCCAATTGAATTCTGAGCGAGGTTGTCCTTTGAGATGATCTCGCTTTTTGTTATGTAATAACGACATGCCCTCATTTTTGTGTATTCAAGTTAAACTACTTAGCAAAATAGCCCTTTATCAGGCAGTTCATAAGTTGTTATGACTCCTAATGCCAATTCCGACGGGTTCGACGATTATGATGAGCAGGATGATCACAATGACCAAAGTGATCAAAATGAGCCAGACGATCACGATGATCAAAGTGATCGCAATGAGCAAAATAATCAAGATGATCGCAATGATCAGAGTGGTGGGCTTGTTCCTTGGCTTTTAGACTCAACAGTCAATGGCTTTGGTTTTTTACCTTCTGCGGAGTACATTGCCGAAGACCACCTCAGAGCTTGCAAAGGAAACCCAGAAGCAGCTATCGAGTCAGTCATTGGTTGGCACACTGCCTACGCCTCAGGAACTGGCTTCCTTTCAGGCCTGGGCGGTCTTGCAACTCTGCCTGTGACGCTACCAGCCGGTTTAGCTGCATCCTATGCCTTAGCAGCCAACACCATTGCAGCAGTAGCCCATTTGCGTGGTTATGACCTGCGCTGTGACCAGGTTCGGACTAGTATCTTGCTCTGTCTAATTGGTGAAGGAGCTGAAGCTGCTCTTAAAGCAGTCGGAGTAACTGTCACGAATAAGCTGACTCAACAAGTCATTTCCCAAGTTCCTGGCAAAGTTCTGATTGAGATTAATAAGCGTGTCGGTTTTCGTCTGCTCACGAAAGCGGGAGAAAAGGGGGTTGTGAACTTGATGAAGCTCGTACCGATCGCTGGCGGGCTGGTGAGTGCCGGTTTCGATGGCTTTTTTATCAACACATCTGGTCAAGCAGCTAAAAAGTTCTTCCCTACAATTTCCTAAGAGACTAAGTGCTACCACAAGCCGGGGATTGGCTCAGAAGAACTTTGACCCAGAGCGGTGAGCGATCGAATTTCAAATTCGTATTGGGTGCGATCGGCTCCGGGGCCAGTGCTGCGCCGCAATGTCCCCACGGCACTGTAAGACCGATCGAGGCTCCAGGTTTGATCCTCAAGTCGGGCACTTTCCCAACGAATGGTGCGATCGACCTGACCGCCCGGGCGCAAGGTCAGTTGTTCAACACCCGTACACCGCAAATTGCTGAGGGCTAGCCATTGAGACCCCGCTCGCAATCCGGCGGGCCCTTGGCAGCGATTGCAATCTCGCTGGTCACCGGGCTGGGCGCTGCTGGGAAAAGGACAGGCCATGCGGGTACAGCCGATCGCCCCTTGCGGATCCGGGCTGGGTTGCAAACGGCCCTGCACTTCAATGAGTCGATCGACCCACCGTTGCGGATTGGCTAACAGATCCGCGATCGGGACAAGCTCCACTCGCCGTTCCTTGACCTGAATCGGTTGTTTGGTTGAATCCGGCAGCACAGCCCGATCGCCCGCCAGAGCCGCGCCGCCGGTACAGAGCAGCACGGAGAGCAAAGCGGCCCGCCCAAGGAAATGTTTGAACAAGGCTGGATCCTGGAACATCATTGCAATTTGGTTTCTAAGCAATCTGGTTTCTAAGCAATCTGGTTTCTAAATCCTGCTTCAAGGGCGACCGCAACCCAAGGAATCGGCCCTTGGCCGAGGCTGTGATCGCCCTAGGGGGCTAGCCGTCAAACATGGTGGCAATCAGGTCAACAAACCGCTCAAACACCACGTTTCGCCGCACTTTCATGGTTTGGGTTAACAGACCATTTTCGATCGACAGGGGTTCCGCCAAAAAACGAAAGGTGCCGATGCGTTCCTCGGCTTTGTAGCCGGGGCGATTTTTCACTTCCCGCGCCAACTCATCCCGAATCAAGGCCTGTACCCGATCGCTTTGGAGATCCACCGGATCAAGCCCCTGTTCTGTGGCCCAAGCGGCGATCGCCTCCTGGTTGGGCACAATCAAAGCCCCGAGCGTCTTTTGGTCTTGACCCACCAACACAACTTGGCTGATGTAGGGACTGCGAATACAGGCATCCTCGATCGGCTGGGGTTCAATATTTTCCCCATTGGTCAGGACGATCGTGTCCTTAGCCCGCCCGGTGATGGTGATGTCCCCGATTGGCGATAGCCAACCCAAATCTCCCGTATCAAACCAGCCTTCCGAGTCGATCGCCTTCGCCGTTGCCTCTGGCTTGCCAAAGTAACCCGCCATGATTTGTGGGCCCCGGGCCAGAATTAGGCCCTTTTCGCCCGCCGGGAGCGGCTTGCGGGTTTCAAGATCAACCGATCGCAGCTCCGTGGCCGGCAGTGGCAGCCCAGAAGTTCCCCGCAAATTTCGCCAGTTGCGCCGCACCGTCAGCACCGGGGATGTTTCTGTGAGACCATAGCCCACCAGCACATTCACCCCCACAATTTCAAAGAACATTTCCAGGTGGGTTGCCAAGGAACCGCCGCCACTGATGGCATATCGCAGCTCGCCCCCGGTGGCCTGCCGAATTTTTCGATACACCAGTCGATCGCCCAGTCGATGCAGCGGCCAATGGGCGATCGCCCGTGCCCCCGCCAGCAGTTTTTCCAAACCCGCCGCCGGTTTCGATCGCAACTCCAGCCCTTGCCAGCGGCGCTTGGCCCCCACGTAGCGCTCACTAAACCCCAAAAAGGTTTGGGCAATTTTTTGGGTACTGGCCGGTTGGGATTGGAATTGCTTTTGCACTCCTTCATAAATTGACTCCCAAAGACGCGGCACAGCCATCATGTATTGGGGCCGATGGGTTTTCAGATCTGCCTTGAGCTGGCGAATGTTGGTGTAAACCAAAACGCAACCTTGACAGAGCAAGTAATAGTCCCCGATGCGGCCAAAGGAGTGCCAAGTGGGCAACAGAGTCAACACCCGATCGCCCGCTTGAGGAGCCACCACCGTTCGGAATGCACTGAGCTGATAGAGATAGTTCCCATGGGACAACATCACCCCTTTCGGTTGCCCCGTGGTTCCGGAGGTATAGATCAGCGTGGCTAGGGTTTTTGGATCCTGTTTGGGTGGCTGCCAGGGGTGAGTTTTCAGGCGATCGCGCCCCCGCTCCAGCAACTCCAAAAAATTCCAAAGCAACACATCATCCCCGATCGCGCCCGATCGCACCGGCTCCTCATCCGACAACAACACGATCGCCACCAAAGGCAAATCTCCCAGGCGATCGGCCAACCGATTCAGCGTCTTTTGATTCTCAACAATCAAGAGCCGCGCACCGCTATCCGCCAGGATGTAGTGCAACTCCTCCGTTTCCGCCAAAGAACTCCGCACCGCATTGGCAAACCCCGCCGCCATCGTGCCCTGGTCTGCCACAAACCACCGAGCACTATTGTCTGCAAACAGCGCAACCCGAGGCGGCACAACCAATCCCGCCTCCTCCCGCGCACTGGTATCCTCAGGACTCAGCAGTGTTTGCAATCCCGCCGCAAACGTTTGCAGATATTCCAGCAGTTCCGCAAAATTCAGCTCCAGTGCTGGCGACAAGTGGAGATCTCGCAGGGCCGGCAACGTGTCAAAGCGTTGGGCCGCCTGCACCCACACTTGAGTCAAATTTTGTGCGCCCGAATAGTCCACGGCACGGCCCATCTGGGCCCGATCCTGGGGAAATAGCTCCGATTCGGCAAAGGCAGAAGCAATCATGGCAAAGGGGTGCTAAAACAGGCGATCAACAAAGCAACACAACCCTATCGGGTCATTTGCCGCTTCAGCAACTCTCCTCAGGCGATCGGATAAATGGCACGGGCAATATGCAATTGCTTTCGCGGCCAGCGCAATCTGTTACCTAACAGCTCGTTACCTGATACCACCCGAGCAATTTCAATCGAATCACTCATACTGGAGACTGCTAGCCATAGCCACTAATTCGATTCTGTGCTGATTTGTGCTGACTGTTGCGATTCCGACCTATAACGGGGCTGATCGCCTGCCGATCGTTCTGGAGGCGTTGTTGGCCCAGGTGGAAACCCAGGCGATCGACTGGGAAATTTGGGTGATTGACAACAATAGCGACGATCGCACCCGGGAGGTGGTGGCCGCCTTCCAAGCACGATCGCCCCGAATTCATTGGGATCAAGAGCCACAACAGGGCGCGGCCTTTGCCCGGCAGCGGGCGATCGCGCGATCGGGTGCGGCTTGGGTGGCTTTTTTGGATGATGACACCGTGCCGGATCCCGATTGGGTGGCTCGGGTGTGGCAGTTTGCCCAGAGTGATTGGGTTGATCGAAACCTGGTGGGGGCTTTTGGGGGGCGCATTCTGCCGGTTTTGGAGGGGCCGGAGCCGGTGGAATTTGCACGGATTCGATCGCTCTTTGCCATTGTCGATCGGGGCGATCGGCCATTTGTGTATGACCCAGGGCGCGGCCTGTTGCCGCCTTCGGCGGGGTTGGTGGTGCGCCGGGCCGCTTGGCTGGCGGCCGTGCCACCTCGGTTAATTTTGGGCGGGCGAACGGGAAACACCTGGCTCACTTCCGAAGATCTGGAAGCACTGGTCTATCTCCAACGAGCGGGCTACTCTGTGGCCTATTGCCCCGCCTTGCGCCTCAGTCACCGGCTGCCGGCAACTCGCTTCACGGCCGATTATCTCCGCTCTTTTGCTCAGGGAATTGGCTTGAGTCGCTATGTGGTGCGGCTGTTGCGGGTGGATCGATCGCGCCGATTCCTCATCCCGTGGTTCTATGGTTTGTCGGATTTGCGTCGGTTGTTGAGCTGGTGGCTGCAACATCCGGGGGGTTGGCGATCGCAAGATCCGGTGTTGGTTTGCGAGCGATCGCTCCTGATCAGCACCCTAACCAGTCCTTGGGTGATGGGTCGCTGGTTTCGTGATCGAGAGCAACGGGGCGATCGCCAAGTCATTGCCCATGCGGCCCAACGGGCGGCCGACTCGTCGCAGCCCTTGACTCCCCAAATTGCGATCGCGATTCCAATTTACAACGGAGCCGATCGACTGCCTGCCCTGTTTGATCGGCTTCAAGCTCTGGAGATTCCGCCCGGTTTGCGGTGGGAAATTTGGGCGATCGACAACAACAGCAATGACGGCACGATCGCCCAACTGCGTCAAATTCAACAAACTTGGAACCGTTGCCCTTTACATATCAGCCAAGAACCACGCCAGGGAGCCGCCTTTGCCCGACAACGGGCCGTGCGGTTGACGGCGGCCCCTTGGGTGGCCTTTTTGGATGATGACAACTGGCCGGAACCGGACTGGCTACGGGAGGCGATCGCCTTTGCGGAGGCTCATCCTCAAGTCGGGGCCTTTGGGGGCAAGGTCTTGGGAGCCTACGCGATCGACCCGCCGCCGGCCCTGCGTGACTTAGAAGGCTATTTAGCCATTCGCAGCTATCCTGAGTTTGCCGATCGCCCCGGCCCTTTCCTGGCTCAGCAGTTGCGCCTCCCGCCCGCTGCGGCGTTGATTGTTAATCGAGCTGCTTGGTTAGCGACCGTGCCCCCAAAACCCCAATTAAGCGGGAAATTAGCCGGCCGCTTCGTGCAGGGGGATGATTATGAACCCTTGTTGCACCTGGCGCGGGCGGGCTGGGAAATTTGGTTTGCACCCCGCTTAAAAACCCATCACCAAATTCCCGCTTGGCGACTCGATCGCGCCTATCTCATTCGCCTGGCCCGGGCCTGTGGGTTGGCTACGTTTGCCCTCAAACGGATCATTACCCCCCCGATCTCCTGGCCCGGGTTGGCGCTGCGAATCATGATTGCCAATGGCTACAAAGCCCTGAAGTTGCGATCCTTGTGCCAAAATGCCGACCCCTCGATCGCGCTGACTGCCACGGTGCGCCAAGCTTTTTTCTGGGGTTGTGCCCTCAGTCCCTTGGCGCAACTCCGATTGCCTGGGGGTCGGAAGCTCAAGATCTAGGAGCGATCGACTGGGAGCGATTGACTAGGAGCGATCGACTAGGAGCGATCAATCACAGAACGAGGAGAGGGTTAATCAACAGTGATTGATTTCCTGTCATTTGCTAACATTCTCTGAAAAATGCGAGTCCATCCTAAAGGCTGTCATACAATGAACAGATGCTACTCGGATTCAAAACTCAACTCAAGCTCAACAACCAACAACGCACCGCATTAGCGCGCCATGCCGGTGTCGCACGTCATGCTTGGAATTGGGGTTTGGGACTGACTAAGAACATCCTTGACCATAACCAATTACATCCCGAGGAAAAGATCAAGTTTCCATCTGGAATTGATTTGCACAAGTGGTTGGTAGCCTTGGTCAAGTCTGAACACCCTTGGTACTACGAAGTCTCAAAAAGCTCACCCCAGAATGCTTTACGCCATTTACGGGTGGCTTGGGATCGGTGCTTCAAAAAGACTTCAGGCGCTCCTCAATTCAAGAAAAAGGGTCGTCATGATTCTTTTGAACTGGATGGAGCTATTCATATCAAGGGTTTGAATAAGATTCAGGTTCCCAAGATTGGCATCCTGAAGACCTATGAAGCCTTGCCCCAGAATGTCCAGCCCAAATCAGTCACCATCAGCCGCCAAGCGAATGATTGGTTTATCTCATTTCGGATCGAGATAGAACCTGTCATTACGCCTAAATTGATTGATGTTGTAGGTGTTGACTTGGGTGTCAAATCTTTAGCGACCCTCAGCACTGGAGAAGTGTTTGAAGGCGCTAAAGCCTACAGACAACTGGAGTCCCAGCTCTCTCATTTGCAATGGCTAAATCGCCACAAGCAACGCGGGTCTGCCAATTGGAAAAAGGCTCAATTGAGGATCGCCCAACTGCATCAGCGAATCGCCAACATCCGTAAAGACACGCTCCACAAGCTCACGATCTACCTCGCCAAGAACCACGGCACGGTGGTCATTGAGGATTTGAATGTGTCTGGAATGATGGCGAATCACAAGCTAGCCAAGGCGATTCAGGATATGGGCTTCTATGAGTTTCGGCGGCAACTGGATTACAAGACGAAGTTGTATGGTTCTGAACTGGTGATCGTGGATCGTTGGTTTCCATCGAGCAAGACTTGTTCCCGTTGCGGCACGAAAAAAGAGACCCTATCCCTGTCAGAGCGGGTGTTTGATTGTGATCACTGTGGATTGCAGATTGATCGCGATTTGAATGCCGCGATCAATCTGCAAAAGGCGGCTAGTCCGGTCGTGTCAGCCTGTGGAGCGGATGAAGCCGACTTCGCCGCGATGAAGCAGGAAGCTTCCTGATTGCTGCATTTGCTAGTCAATTGCAGCAATTGTTAGTGAATTAGTGACGGCTGCGAGTTATTAGAATCCTGAGAATCCTGGCTTTCGCGATCTTGCTGATCCACCGCATCAGGACGCGACTCGATCGGGGAGTCCATCTCATCGGACTCAGAGAATGAACCGGGGCGATCGGTTGGAGTCGGCGTAGATTCAGGAACTTCAGTCCCAGCAGGGCCATTCCCCGATCGTTCAACCCCTTGCTGACGAGCCTTATAGAAGGTTTCCAGACTGTTGCGATCGCCCACAAAGCGCCAATGCCAAGGTTCATAGGACACGCCTTGACGATTGCCCTCCGGAAACGACAGCTCGAAATTAAACCGAGCCGCATGATCCGCCAGCCAGCGGAAAGCCCTCGTTTGTTCAAAGTTCTGATTCAAATTGGTTGAAGGCGCATTGGCATCCCCAATGTCTACCGCATAGCCCGTGTGGTGTTCGCTATAGCCAGGAGGCGCACTCACCTCAGCCCGCTTGGTGGCCGCTTGGTTGCGGGCAGCCTTGATGTTAAAAAACACAGACTGTTGCTGTTCCACGGAGCGAAACGCCGACAGCACCACCAAATTCACCCCATCTGCCCGAGCCGCAGCGGCCATGGAGCGATAGGCCCGGGCTGCCGATCGTCGCAATCGCATCTGACCATCGTTGCTAATGGGGCTAAGTTCCGATTGGGGCGCTTCTTCGTAGGGCAAATGGCCCAACAGAGAGTTGGGATCCGGTGTAGGGCTGGCGGGAGCCGTGGGGCTGGGGGTGCTACCGATCACTTGGTCTAAGCGTGCTTGCCAGGCATTGGGCAACTGCCGCGCTGACCAAAGGTAGGCAAAACCGCCCGCCGCGATCGCCCCGAGACCCAACAGCCCCCCCAGAATACCGAGCCAGGGCCGTCCCTGGGGCTGCGCCGGCCCATTCACCACCTGTTGATTCGCATCGCGCACCGCTTCCGGCACTTCGGCACTGCCCATCACCGTCAGCAAGCCAGCTTCCAACTCTGAAGCTGAAGCGCGATCGGGGCGCGAGCGTTTTGACACTTGGGGGCCAACTCCCGCCGCCGAGGAAGGCTTGGCAGTTTGGTTCGATTCAGCCTTCTCAGCCCTATCCGAAGCATCCATACTGAACCACTGGGGCGCGTGCTAGACGATTGCAGCAAAAACTACGCCCCCATTCTAGGGATATTCATCCGCGCCATGGGCCCAAGACCAAAAAATCAGCCCTTATTGAACCCTCAGCCAGATGTCAACCGCAACTCAAGGGCTTGATTGTTCAGGATCGCAGCGCGAGCACCAGGGTTTCGGAATTCGGATCAGGCTATTTCTGGGTGTTTGCTCTGTGTGCTAGCTTGAGGCGCTTAGAGGATGTTTGAAAAGTATCTTTTGGCCGGTGTCAAACACTAATAGTTGTGAGGGCAAGGGGCTTAAGCCCCTTGTCTACGTACGTCGATCACTGGAGCGGACAGAGTAGCAATTTTGGCTTTTCAGACATCCTCTTATGGGTGGATGAACAGGCTATTTCTTTAGATTGAGTTAATCCTGCTAACTGAATAATGTTAATTTGCGAATTGTCCATTGGGTTAATGCTAATTTGGGGATTGCCAATTTTGTGAATTTCGAGTTGGCGAGTACCAAGCTGATTAGTGCGAATTGAGTGCCCTCACGGGGTGATCATGGCCCACCTAATCACTGATTCATGGCATCTGTGATGAGACGTAGCCATGGTTTCAGGGAAAGGCTGCAATTGGGTTCATGCCCAATGGATTGGGTTGGGGCCAATTCAATTAATGCTGATTCGATTAACATTCATTCAATCCGTGGTTCCTGAAGAAAATGCTAGAAAATTTTCAAGTTTTTGAACAAGATTTATCAGCGGAAGCCCTGGCTGATTATCGCCAAGCCTCTGCCCTGGCGATCGATACGGAAACTATGGGCCTTAAACCCTGGCGCGATCGCCTCTGTTTGGTGCAGATTTGTAATTCGGTGGGGCAAGTGGCCGTCGTGCGAATTGCCCGAGGGCAGACTGCCGCTCCAAACTTGAAGCAGCTTTTGGAAAATGAGGCGATCGAGAAGGTTTTCCACTTTGCCCGCTTTGATGTGGCCATGTTGCAATACCACCTGGATATTGCAACGAACCCCATTTTTTGCACCAAAATTGCTAGTAAATTAGCCCGCACCTACAGCCCCAAACATGGCCTCAAAGACCTGATTAATGAACTGGAAGGGGTGGAGTTGGATAAACGCCAGCAGAGTTCCGATTGGGGAAATGCGGTGAATCTATCAGTGGCGCAATTGGAATATGCTTCCAATGATGTGCGCTATTTGCTCAGTGCCCGACAGAAATTAATGGCCATGTTGCAGCGTGAAGAACGTTGGGAATTGGCCCAACAATGTTTTGTGGCTCTCCAAACAATCGTGCAACTCGACTTACTGCAATACGAAAATATTTTCGAGCATTAAAGGCTGCGGTTGTTGCCCCTTATTTCTGCAAGCTAGGAGCGCTTAAATCAAGTTCAAGATTTCCTGGGCTGCCCGATCGGTTGCGCCGTCGCCCCCGAGCCGATCGCGCATGGCTTGGTAGTCCTGCTGAAGCTGGGCGGCCCGATCGGGTTTCAGCAGGGCGATCGCCTCTTGGGCAATTCGATCGGGGCTGGCCTGCTCCTGCATTAACTCCGGGACGATCGCCTGTTCAGCCACCAAATTGGGCGGCGACATGAATGTAATTGAAAACTTCAGCAGGTGACGGGCAATCCAAGCGGTGATCGGACTCACTTTATAAATCACTACCTGCGGCACTTTCAGCAGCGCCAACTCCAGATTCACCGTGCCAGATTTGGTCAAGGCTAAGTCGGCGGCGGCCATGGCCAGCAAGCTATCACCGACAATTTCCGCCTGGAGACCAAATTCAGCGATCGCCTGTTCAATGGCGGGTCGGTAAGCGGGCAGAGAAACCGGAATCAAAAACCGAGCCTTGGGGTTATGATCCTGCACTTGGCGAGCGGCCGCAAAAAGGCTGGGCATCAAGAGTTTTAGCTCTTGGCGACGGGAGGCCGGCAGCAACACCACCGCCAATTCATCGGCGCTCAGTCCCCAATGTTGGCGGGCGGCGGCCCGATCGGGCGCTTGGGCCAAGCGATCGATCAACGGATGCCCAATCCACTTCACGGCGGCTCCGTAGCGCTGATAGTAGGTGGCTTCCTGGGGAAAAATTGCCAAAATCACATCCGTCAGCCCCACCACCTGCGTGGTGTTGCGATCGCCCAGGGACCACACCCACTCTTGGGGTGCAATGTAGTAAGCGGTGGGTACTTGGGGCAATTGGCGCTTAAAGAAATGGCCCATGGTTAAGTTGGGGCCAATGTAGTCAATAAAAACGGCCACATCAGGCGGTTGCTGGCGGAGGGTGGCCTTGGTTTGCCACTGAAGCTTTAGGGTCGGAATGACGAAGGGCAGAGCCTCCCAAAGGCCGATCGAACCGATCGCACTCGTATCAAAAATCAACCGGGCCCCCGCCGCCGCCATGCGCGGCCCTCCGAGCGCCGTAATTTCCAAAACCTGACCCCGAGCCGCTGCCGCCCGCTGCAAGGCCTGGATCAACAGGGCCCCCTGCAAGTCCCCGGACACTTCCCCCGTGCTCAGAAAAATCCGCAAAGGGCGATCGGGCGTTCCCAACTTAGTCATGGCTGCTGCGGTGTGGTTTGCGACCGGTCATCGGCCCCCGCCGTCCCGCCTTAGACTGCTGCAAAAACCGAATCAAGTGTTGCAACGCTTCGCAGGAGGGCAGCAGCATTAGCTCCTCAAGGGCTTGCTCCAACGTGGCCTCAGAACGATACAAAATCCGAAAGGCCTTGTTCAGGGTTTGGGTGGTCAGGCCGTTGTCTAGCTCGTCATAGCCGGCCCGCTTCAGCCCCACGCGGTTCAAGGTGCGCACCCGGCCGGGACTGCCTTCCACCAACATAAACGGCGGCACGTCCCGATCGATCCGGCTCATGCCGCCGACCATGGCCAACCGGCCAATCTTGACAAATTGATGAACCCCCAACACGCCGCCAATGGTGGCCCGCGACTCGATCGTCACATGGCCCGCCAAGGCCACCCCATTGGCAATCACCACCCCATCTTCAATGAGGCAGTTGTGGGCCACGTGGCTGTAGGCCATCAACAGGTTCCCGTCCCCCACTTGGGTCACTTCCCCTTCGTGGGTGGCGCGGTTGATGGTGACGTATTCGCGAATTTTGTTGTCGTTGCCGATGATGGTTTGGCTGAGGGCCCCTTGATATTTGCGATCTTGAGGCTCTGTGCCGATCGCGGCTCCTGCAAAAATTTGGTTTCGTTCCCCCAAGGTGGTGTAACCGTCAATGATCACATGGGGGCCAATCTGAGTTTCGGCCCCGATTGAAACGGCGGGGCCAATGACGGCATAGGGGCCGACTGTCACCGTGGGATGGAGTTCTGCGTCGGGATGAACGATCGCCGTCGGATGAATCGCTGCTTTCATGGGATCGGTGCGATCGCGCTGCCCTGACACACTAATACGTTTAGCCAATGCTGAAAAGTCTAGTTCGTCAACTAGTCCGCTAGTCCACCAGGGAGAACATCAACTCGCCTTCACAGGCCAGTTGCCCTTCCACTTCCGCCCGGCCGTGCATTTTGCCGAAGCGTTTTTGCTTCACCCAAAGCAGTTCGACGGTCATGATCAGTTGATCACCGGGAACCACGGGCCGACGGAAGCGCACCTTGTCAATGCCCCCAAACATGAACAAACCTTGACCGGGGTTGTCTTGCATTTGGGTGAGCACCACGCCGCCCACCTGAGCCATGGCTTCCACAATCAGCACCCCTGGCATGATCGGGCGATTGGGAAAGTGGCCTTGGAAGTGGGGTTCATTGAAGGTGACATTTTTTAGCCCCACGGCCCGCTTACCGGGAACATAGTCGATGATTCGATCGACCAAGGCGAAGGGGTAGCGGTGGGGGAGCAGCCGGTGAATGTCTTCAACGGTGAAGGTGGTGGGCCCAGCGGGGTGATCGGCCTGATCCGTTGTGGTTGTGTCCTGGGTCTGGGCGGTGACAACGGGTTCTGGAGCAGAAACAGTGGACATAGGACTTTACAACCTAAACAACGGGCCAGTGGGCGATCGAGCGGGCAGAACCACGGATGGTCACGAACTCCTGCGAGGGATGGGCGTGCCTATCCGCTGCTGGGCAATTGGATGGGTGTTGACTAAGCAATGGCGGAACCCTGGGTTAGCGCTGATTTTCAATGAATCATTTCCGATCAAGTTCCGAATCAATTGCTGATTGATGTCCGATCGATTACTCATTGCCGATCACTGCCGCCAGTTTGGCCACCAGTTGCCCATGAAGACGATGGCTGGCTTTGTAAGCCAAGTAATGGGCGCGCGGAATGGTTCCGAGCAGGGCCAAGTCGCCAACTAAGTCTAAGATTTTATGACGCGCTGGCTCATTTTCATACCGCAAAGGCGGATTCAGCCAGCCCGCTTCGCCACAGACCAGAGCATTATCCAGACTGCCACCTCGGATCAGGTTGGCGGCCCGCAATTGTTCAATTTGGTGGGCTAAGCCAAAGGTGCGGGCGGGGGCAATGTCGTGGGCAAAGGAGCCGGGCTGGGGTTCCGGCTCGATCGGGCAGAAGGCTTCTCCGGGTGACCAACTGTGCCACTGGTTGCCGATCGCGGGTAGGGCAAAGTCAATCCCATAGCTAAATCGCAGTTCTGTGGCGGGCAAGGCGGCCACAAAAGCATCACCCTCATGGATCCAAAGGGGGTCGGCAATGGTTTCTTGATGGGGTTTTGGCGTGCGGGTGCTCGGCAATGCCCGCAGACCGGCCAGGGCGATCGCCCGACACCATTCAATGGCGGAACCGTCTAACAGGGGGACTTCGGGGCCATTAATTTCCACTTGGGCCGCCCCCACGCCACAGGCGACCAAGGCGGCCATCAGGTGCTCGATTGTGCGGACGGTGGCTTGCGGATCTTGGGGCGATCGAACCTCCGTGGACAGTTGCGTTTGAGAAACCAAATCCCAACGCGCGGGAATGACCGGGCGATCGGGCAAGTCCGTGCGCACAAACCGAATGCCCGGTTCCAGGCTGGGCTGCACCCACAGGGTCACGGGCAATCCGGAATGTAGCCCCACGCCCGATCGACTGAAGGCCTGGCCCAGGGTTCGCAGGGGGGCGATCGGGTGCTGGATCTCCGGTGCGATCGCCATAGCCTCCGAGGACGGCCTGGCCATCGCGAGTTCCGGTTGGGGTTCCGCTTGCCGTTCTGGTTCTAATGCCGTTGGTAATTCCCTTTGCATCGTCCCTAGAACCGCTCACCGATACCAAAGTGCAGTCGATTGCCGCCCTCGCTGTTCCAGCCATAATCCAGCCGGATTGGGCCAAAGGGCGTGCGGGCCCGCAGTCCAACCCCATAGCCCACACCCCAACCGGGCTTTTCACGCACCACGGCCGGTTGCCCGGGCACATCTTCCCCAGAGCCAAGGTCGGTGGCAAAGTCCAGGAACAGCACGCCGCCCACGGGAATTTGTTCCGTCACCTTCAACAGGGGGAAGCGATATTCCACTGAAGATTGGAAGAAGTAGCGACCGCTGCCCACCTCGCCTTCATCAAACCCGCGCACGGAGTTGGTGCCGCCTAGGGGGAAAGCTTCATAGGGAGGCAAGTCTCCAAACACGCCGCCCGCTTGCAGGTTCACGGCGATCGTTTCGGGGCCGTTGGTGAACTTGGTGAATTCCACCGGGAAATAGCGGCTGTAGTTGGCCCGCAGTCGGGTGAAGAAAATACCGGTAATGGGAATGGCTTGATCCAGACCCACCCGCAAGAAGGAGCCTTGGGTGGGGGTGACCCGATCGTTCCGGCGATCGTTGGTCAGGGCCAGTTGCAAGGTGAAGATGTCGTCCTTGCCATCCTCGTTGAAGGCCAGTTGGTTGCCATCTTCGTCTTCGGGGCTGAGGTCGCCATCGCGATCGACAATGCGCACATGCTGGAACTCTGCCCCCAAGGAGCCGCTCCAGGTGCTGGACAGGGGCCGGCTAAAGACCACGCGCCCCCCGGTGCGATCGACCCGAGGCAAATCGCCATTGTCCAACTCCACTTCCCGCTCACCCCCATCAAAGATCAGCGAGATCGATCGCCGCTTATAGAGGTTTACCGTGTAGGACGTTCGGTTGGGGTCACCTGCAATCCAAGGATCCGTGAAGCTGAGGTCAAAGCCCAAACCCCGCTCCGACAGTTGCACTTCTGCGCCCAGCTTTTGGTTATTGCCCCCCAGGTTTTGCTCCTGGAAGCTGACGGAGCCAAAAATGCCGCTGGTGGAGCTAAAGCCCACTTCCGTTCCCAAAACGGCAGTGTTTTTCTCCTGAAGATTCACCGACACATCCACCTTGCGCGGATCCGTGCCGGGATTGAGGGTCAACTGCACATCTTCAAAAATGCCCAGCCCAAAGACGCGCCGCAAATCCTTTTGAATTTGATCGCGGTTAAACACTGCGCCCGGTTTGGTGTCCATTTCACGGAACACAATGAAATCACGAGTGCGGCCGGTGACGGTTGTGCCATCTTCGTTGGTGGGCTTGCCGTCGTCGTTCAGGAAGGTAATGTTGATGTCTTCGATTTGTCCTTCCGCCACTTCCAGGGTCACGTTGCCGTCTTGACCCACGCGCGGCGATCCCACCACTTGAGCCAGCACATAGCCATTGGACTGATACCACTGGGTGAGCTGTTTGATCGACTCTTGCAGCTTGTTCAGGTTCAGGGTGGAGCCATACAGGGGGCTAAAGATGCGATCGATTTCCGTGGCTGGCAGCACCGTGGAGCCTTCGATCCGCACCGCTTGTAAAACCGGGTTGGGGGTGACCTCAAAGGTGACCCGTACCCCCAAGGGGGTGTCGTCCGGCACGGCACGCACATTGGCGAATAGCCCCGTGGCAAAAATGCGGTTGATGTCCTCTTGCAGTTGGCTGCGGGTGGCCGTTTGACCTGGCCGGGTGCGAATGACTTTGTAAACCTCCTCTTGCAAGGTGGCTTCTGCGCCGGCCACAACCACTTCCGCAACCAGAACTCTGGCTTCGGTTGGGGTTTGCTCAGGGGCGGCGGGTTCTTCGGCGGCTGGGCTGGGGGCGGGTTCCCCCTGGGCGATCGCCCCGGTTGGGGGCTGGGGGCTGGATTGTGCGGGCCCGGCGGCGATCGGGCTGTTGGCCGGGTTGGCCGTTGGGGGTAGTGCTGTTGGGCCTGTTGGGCCGGCGGCCACCGCGATCGGGGCGGGTGGCACAGGATTAGCCGTGACCGCTGGGGAAACCGGCGACAACTTCGGAGTCATGGCAGCGGAGTCCATGGCTGGTTCCGCCGCTGACTGGGTGGCCAATGGCGAGTCCGTGGGTGGCTTCGTTGCCGATTCCGCCGTTGATGCTGCTGCCGATTCCGTCGCCGTGGGTGGTTCTGTCGCACGGACTGCTGGACTGGTCACCGAGACGATCGTGGCACTTGCAGCCAGCACTGGCCACAGGATCATCAAACGCAAAACACGCATACACTCCTCACCTTAGGACGCAGCCAACTTTCGATGTGGCGGTGGAAACAACGGGTTAGCGTCCAATTTAGCCATTGAGATGGGTTTGAGGCTCGCTGCTGCGCCGTTGCTCCGAATTTAGGGGTCGGACATCGATCGAGGATTGCAATCGACCACGCGCCACCGGGAGCCATCTCACTCCATCTGAATTCGGTTCGCTAACCGACAACCCAACCAACAACCAAAACAGTGCAATCCTACCGCAGGAGTTTGTCGCTTGAGAGTGGCCAGGGGATCTCTAATTTGCCAAAACCTTTTCCAGGACTCGCTGATAAGCCCCTTCCACGTTTCCTAAATCTTGGCGGAAGCGATCCTTATCCAACACCCGGGCGATCGGGTCGGTTTCCTTGGCATCCCACAGGCGACAGGTATCCGGGCTAATCTCATCCCCCAGCACAATCCGCCCGCCGGAGTCGATGCCGAATTCGATCTTGAAGTCCACCAAGATAATGTCGCACTGCTGGAAAAAGTCGCGCAGGATTTCGTTAATCCGTTGGGTCAGCTCCGTAATTTCTCGTACCTGAGCTGGCGTGGCCAACTTCATGGCGTAGATTCGGCCCTCCGTCACCAACGGATCCCCAAATTCATCGTTCTTGTAGCAGAACTCAATCAACGGGGGGTCTAGCGGCGTACCCAGGGCAATGCCTGTTTGTTTGCAAAGACTACCGGCGGCAAAATTCCGCACAATCACTTCCAACGGCACGATGGTTAAGGCCCGCACATGCATTTCATTGGGAGCGGGGCAGTCCACAAAGTGGGTCGGCACGCCCGCCGCTTCTAGCTTGCGAAACAGGTGTTCCGACATGGTGCAGTTAATGCGCCCTTTACCCGCGATCGTCCCTCGTTTTTGGGCATTGAACGCCGTGGCATCATCCTTGTAACAGGCCAACAGAATGGTGGGATCCGCCGTGGCGTACAAGATTTTGGCTTTGCCTTCGTAAAGCTTTTGTAGAGCGGTCATGGATTCCTGAAGCGCAATAATTCCTGAAGCGCAATAAATTTCGACCCATCCAGCTTAGGGCCTGTCGTCCATGGACAGCCGTTGAGCGATCGCGACGGCTCGATGGCCGCCCGGCGGCCTGGTTGGATTACTGCACTGCTGCGCGGCTAGATTCCTGTCTGGTTAAATCCCCACCCGATTGCGATCGGGGTTCAGCCATTGCCACAGGAAATCGTAGTGATGGATATAGCCTGGTTCCTCAGCCACGCGGGCGGCCGCCAACAGGGGCGACACCAGCGCCTTAATCGTCAGGGCAATCAGAAACGGAATTCCCACCAGGGCGCTGCAAAGGGCGGCCGCTACCAAAACGTTGAGATGAAAATTCACAGCCGATCGGGCGTTGGCCTGAGCACGGGGGTCAGGAGCCGCCACCATAATTGCGATCGCCAAACCGCAGCAGACCAATTCCAATAACACTGCGCGATCGACCCCGATCGGGGCCAGGGTCACCATTCCCAAACCGCAGCCTAGGAACACTGACCAGTGGGCCAACGTTGCCAGCCAATCCGACTGATCCGGTTGGGGCGAATCGGTGCGCCAAGGCTCGAACTGCCATTGCCCAAGTTGCCATCCCATAAACACCTCCTGACCGGTCAATGCGGGCGACGATGTGCGGCGGCCGTCTCAACCGAGTTTCAACGTTTCAACCCAAGGTCAACCGACTCGTGTTAGCAACTACGCCACAGCAACACGATCGGGCAACTAAAACATCGATACCTTAGTTCTATCGACTTTTGGGGACAGCATCCTGAGGACTTGGCGGCTTGTAATGTTTATTTGCACTCATTTGTGCTGATCGTGCCGCTTTGCTCCCTCGCTGATCCAGGGAGCGATCGCAGCGGGCAAACTGCCCAAAACTCATCCTGAACAAATAATTCTGCGTAAATCCTGAGCCAATCCTGAGCCAATCCCGAACTAATTCCGAACTAATTCCGAGCAAATTCCGAGCAAATTCCGAGCAAATCAGTGAATCCTGAGCACATTTTTCCTGATCAAACTTTACGTATCTTTACGCTCTCATCTTCGTTGGCCCCTCAGGCTTTACGCTAAAAACGCCGATCAGCCTCCCTGTTTTTGAGACTCAATCCTTTAACACCCTATGTTCCCCACCCATCGCCCTCGTCGTTTGCGGACTAGCGAAACCCTGCGCCGCATGGTTGCGGAAACCGTCGTCACCACCAACGATTTGATCTACCCGTTGTTTGCTGTACCGGGTGAAGGGGTGGCGAACGAAGTAAAGTCGATGCCGGGTGTTTATCAACTCTCGATCGACAAAATTGTTGAAGAAGCCAAACAGGTTTATGACCTAGGAATTCCTGCCATCATTTTGTTTGGAATTCCCGCTGAAAAAGACACCGATGCAACCGGTGCTTGGCATGATTGCGGCATTGTCCAAAAGGCAACCGAAGCCGTGAAAAAAGCCGTGCCCGATTTGGTGGTAGCGGTGGATACTTGCCTGTGCGAATACACCAGCCATGGGCACTGTGGCTATTTGGAAACGGGCGATCTCAGCGGACGAGTTCTGAATGATCCCACCTTGGAATTGCTGAAAAAAACCGCCATTGCCCAAGCCAATGCCGGAGCCGACATCATTGCACCTTCGGGGATGATGGATGGGTTTGTGAAGTCCATTCGGGAAGCCTTGGATGCGGCTAAGTTCCAAGATATTCCAATCCTCTCCTACGCTGCTAAATATGCCTCGGCTTACTATGGGCCGTTCCGGGATGCGGCTGAATCAACCCCGCAATTTGGCGATCGCCGCACCTATCAAATGGATCCGGCCAATGGGCGGGAAGCCATCAAGGAAATTGTCCTGGACATTGCTGAAGGGGCGGATATGTTGATGGTGAAGCCGGCCCTGGCCTACATGGACATCATTTGGCGCGTGAAGGAAGCTAGCAATTTGCCTGTGGCGGCCTATAACGTTTCCGGTGAATATTCGATGGTGAAGGCGGCGGCCCTCAACGGTTGGATTGATGAGCAACGCGTGGTGATGGAAACCATGACCAGCTTTAAGCGATCGGGCGCAGATTTGATTCTGACTTACCACGCCAAGGATGTGGCTCGCTGGCTGAAGGGCTAAGCGGATTCCTGAGACGTATTTTCAGGTTTTCAGGCACTCACCAAGCACCAGTTGCTATGGGGCAAGGGGCTTAAGCCCCTTGTCTTTGATAAAGCTTCTTAGATTTGGCTTTTTGGATTTGGTTTTTTAGATCCAGGGTGCTCCTGAGGTAAGTGGCACAGGCGGCGGCACTCGAATTGAGGAAGCTGCGTCTGCTAAAACAGGCCTCATCAAGTCTCTCCTGGAAATCTATGACACTCGTTACCTCCCTGGCCGATAACGGCCCCGGTTCCCTGCGTGCGGCCCTGGCGGCGGCCCCCAATGGCGACACCATCACCTTTGCCCCCAACTTGGCCAACCAAACCATTCGCCTCACCAGTGGCCAACTGTTGGTCGATCGGGACATCATCATCGATGGAGCCAATGCGCCAGGGCTGGTGATTAGCGGCAACGAAAGCAGTCGGGTGTTTTATGTCAGCAAGCAGGGCGGTTCCGCCACGTTTCGCAACCTGACCGTGGCCGATGGGCGCACCCGAGGAGCCACCAACGTCAGCACTTCCGGCGCGGGGATTGGCACTGACATTCGCGTCAACCTGACGATCGATAACGTCACCTTCCGCAACAACGAGGCGGAAAACTTCTCCGGCGGTGCGGTGTCCCTGGAGTTTCAGGGGAAGGGCACGATCACCAACAGCCGCTTTGACAACAACCGAGCCAGTCAAAAAAATAGCGGCTCGATCGTGGAGTTT
This sequence comes from Limnothrix redekei LRLZ20PSL1, assembly GCF_043235035.1. Lineage (NCBI taxonomy): Bacteria > Bacillati > Cyanobacteriota > Cyanophyceae > Pseudanabaenales > Pseudanabaenaceae > Limnothrix > Limnothrix redekei. The sequence goes on from NZ_JAZAQF010000013.1 coordinate 29,616, forward strand.
GGGGCCGGCGCGGTGCAAAGTTGGGCCGAAACGACGCTGGTGGTGCGCAACAGCGAATTCACCAACAACAAAGGAACCAACGGCGGGGCGATCGGCACGATCCAAACCGAATTGCTAGTGGAAAACAGCCGTTTTCTGGGTAACGATTCCAGCAAAGGCGGCGTGGCCTTTTGGGGCCAAGGCGGGGCCATCTACGCTGATGCTGCCAGCAAATTTGGCGATGGGGTGGGTGGTCAAATGATCATTCGGAGCAGCTACTTTTCGGCCAACCGAGCCGCTGCTCAAGGGGGGGCGCTTTCGCTCTATCCCTACCGACCGGACAAGGCGTTGATTGAGAATTCAATCATTGTTGACAACACCGTGGTGGCCGATCCGGGCGGGAATGGCTTGGGGGGCGGTGTGCGCTTGGCCGTGGGGGATGCGATCATTCGCAACAGTACGATCGCCAATAACAATGCTGAAACTCAAGGTGGCGGGGTTTGGATTGCGGAAGATGCTTCAGTGCAAATCATCAACACCACGATCGGGAATAACAAAGCGGTGAATCCCGATCCGCTGCGGGGAATTGGCGGCGGCATTTTCTTTGCCAATAATCAGGCGAACAAGCTAATTAATGTCACCTTGGCTAACAACACCGCGAGTGGCTTTGGCGGCGGCATTTTCAAAAATGATGCGTCCTCGGTGGAAGTCACGAACAGTTTGTTTGTGAACAATCGGGCCGGCAACAGCTTTAGCGAATCGTTCCAAACCAACCGCACCCTGACCGATGGGGGCAATAACCTGCAATTTCCCGCCTCGTTGCCCGGGGGCAAAGATCCGCAAATTACCGGCAGCGCGATCGTGGCCGATCCAAAGCTAGGGCCCCTGCAAGACATTGGCGGCGGACAATTGGGCTATTTGTTGCAAGCGGGCAGCCCGGCCATTAACGCCGGAAAAGCCGTGGCCGGTGTGACGACGGATCAGCGCAGTTTGCCGCGTGATGGGGCGATCGACATTGGCTCCACGGAATTTGGTGTGGGTGGCGGTGGCACAACTCCGCCCCCAGTCGGTCAGTTCACTGCCGGTAATGATGACCTGAACTTGACCGATAACGCCGATTCGGCCGATGCCCTGGCCGGGAACGATCGGGTGGTGGCCCTCAGCGGGAGTGACAATGTTTTCGGCAATGCGGGCGATGACAGCCTCTTTGGGAATGCGGGTGATGACACCCTATTGGGCGGCGATGGTGCGGATTTCCTGTTTGGCGGGCGCGATCGCGATCGACTCTTCGGCAACCTAGGCAATGACCAGATCTTCGGCAACATCGGTGACGATGAGCTTTATGGCGGTCGTGATGCGGATAGCCTGTTTGGCGGCCAAAACAACGACAGCCTGTTTGGCAACATCGGCGCAGATTTGCTCTCGGGCGATTTGGGCGATGATTCCCTCTTTGGGGGGCAAGACAATGACACCCTGGTGGGCGGTGACGGGGCTGATTTGCTCTCGGGCGATTTGGGCAACGATCTCCTCACGGGGGGCGCAGGGGCCGATCGATTCATCATTGGTTCCGGCAAGGGCACGGAAACGATTACTGATTACCAAGACGGGACGGACAGAATTTTGCTGGCGGCTCCGTTGGCCTTTGGTGGCCTCAGTTTTGCCACGGTCAGCGGTGGGGCGGAAATTCGCTTTGGCAGTGAGGTGTTGGCCTTTGTGCAGGGGGTGAGTCCGGCGGTGTTTGACCCGGCAGACTTCGGAACCATCTAGCACCATCCAAGGGGCGATCGCCCAATCCGACCTGGCCGATCGCCCCTTGTCATAATGAGAGCAATTGCGATCGTGAGGATCCGCCGATGATTGCCCAAACCCCCAGCGCACCGGGAATAATCCAACCGAAACCGATCGAGTATCCCGACAGCGACGGCCAGCCGATCGCCGACAACACGAAACAATTCCAATGGATTCAAACCATCCATAGCAACCTCGCCGCCCTCTTTGCCAACGATCCCCAAGTCTTTGTGGCGGGCGACTTACTTTGGTATCCCGTTGAAGGCGACAACAAAACCCGCCAAGCGCCCGATGTGATGGTGGTGTTTGGCGCACCCAAGGGCGATCGGGGTTCTTATATGCAATGGCGCGAAAACAACATCGCCCCGCAGGTGGTGTTTGAAATTTTGTCGCCGGGGAATCGCCTAACCGAAATGATGAAAAAGCAGATGTTCTATCACCGCCATGGCGTGGAGGAATATTACATCTATGACCCCGATCGCAACGATCTGAGCATCTTGATTCGGGGGGCAGGCGAGGCGCTGGAACCGGTGGATGAACCGGATAATTGGGTCAGTCCTCGGTTGGGCATTCGGTTCCAACTGGGCGAAGAGACCCTCACGCTCCTGCGGCCAGACGGCCAGCCTTTTTCCACCCTGATTGAGGAGCGCCAACGGGCTGAACAAGCGGAGCAGCAAGCCGCACAAGCACGGGAGCAAGCTGAACAGGCCCAACAACAGGCGGCAGAAGAGCGCCAACGGGCTGAACAGGCCCAGCAGCGTGCTGATCGCCTCGCAGCTCGACTGCGAGAATTGGGGCTGGATCCCGAAACGATCGACCCCTAAAGCACAGGAAAGGGAGTAAGCATCGATGTTGCGATCGATCAAAATCGGCCGGGTCAAAATCGGCTTGGTGGGATGGGGACTTTGGCTAGGGACAATCGCCCCTGGCCAGCCGATCGCCCGGGCCATGCCTTCGCCAACGTCCGAACCACCGGTCTTGCCGGCTTTGATTGATTGCCAAAACTTGCAACCGGCTCCCGATCGCAGCAAAACCCTTCCCCCCGAGGCCGCGGAAAACCTGGGGGATTGGCAGCTTTGCACCCAGCATCCTGAAACCGCGATCGAGTGGTATCAAACGGCCCTGGCGGGTTACCGTGCCTTGGGAGAAAGCGCCGAGGTATCCGTAACGATCGCCCTGTTCAAGCTGGCCCGCGCCCACCTGATGGCTGAACAGCCCACCGCCGCTTTGGATTACTACCACCAAGCGATCGAGCGAGATCCGATCTATGGCTTCTTGGATTTATTCCTGGAACGGCAGGTTTCACCCCTAGGAGAACCGGTCACGGATTCTGGATTGCGGGGCAATGGCTACAGCGGCCCCACCCGATCGGAACCCTCGATCGCCGCCAGCGCCCAGTTTGAGCTGGCCTACGACTCCTATCGCCTTGGGCAAATAACCGCCGCCCTTCAGGCCTATCGCACCGCCTTGCAACTGCGGCCCAACTTTGCCCAGGCCCACTTAGGGCTAGGCATGGTTCTGGAGCGGCAAATGGACTACGAAGGCGCAATCCGAGCCTATCAAACTGCCCTCAAACTGGAGCCAGACTTGGTTTGGGGGCATTACCGCCTAGGCGCGTTGCTCACCATTCGCTATCAACCAATGGCGGCCCGGGCCGCCCTGCGGCGGGTGGTGGATGCCCACACGGGTCTCGATTCCTTGGGAGAAACGGTTAAAGCGGCAATCGTCGAAGACCTGATGGGGGATTTCTACCAATCCCGAGGAGACTCGGCCGAGGCCGATCGCGCCTATCAACGGGCCCTGGCCCTCGCTCCCCAGGGGCCGGGTTTTTACCTAAAGCTGGGGAAAAACTGCCTAATTTGGGGCCAACATCAACGGGCGATCAACTCCTTTCGCGCTGTCCTGGCCCAACTGCCGCCCGACCATCCCGATCGGGAACTGGCTGAAGTGGGCATTGCCGAAGCCCTGGTTTGGTCGGATCGTTGGGCCGAGGCCAGGGCCCAGCTAGACAGCGTTCTTCAGCGTTGGCCCAACTCTGCTGATGCCCAGAAATTAAGGGAGTATGTCAACAGTCGGCCCCGCTAGCGTCGGTTATCCTATCCCATGGTTCAAAAATCATTTCCTAGGGATGTTTCCAGATGGCTCGACAACTGATTAGCTCCGGCTCGTCCTTTGAAGCAGAAATCGGCTATAGCCGCGCCGTGCGCCAGGATCCCTGGGTTTTCGTGTCGGGCACGACGGGCTTCAACTACGACACTATGACGATTTCCGACAGCGTGGCCGAGCAAACCGAGCAGTGCCTCAAAAACATCGAAGCCGCTCTCCAGCAAGCCGAATCCTCGTTGAAAGATGTGGTGCGCGTCACCTACATCCTGCCGGATGCGGCGGATTTTCCCCAATGTTGGCCGGTGCTGAAGCAGTATTTCGGGGAGGTGCGCCCCGCTTGCACGATGATCTCGGCGGGGTTGGCTGATCCGGCCATGAAGATTGAAATCCAAGTGACTGCCCTCAAGCAGTCCTAGGCGATCGATCTCGGTGGCTGGCTGGGGCTGGAGTTGACCAGGGCCGATCGCAGGCCATTGACGCGATCGCCCCATCCCCAAAATTCCCGTGGCATCATGCCCACAGGCCCGATTCAAGGGTCTTGGGACGTTTAGAGTTTGGGGAAACCTATGAAAGTTGCCGTTTTCAGCACGGAACCCTACGATCGCCAATTTTTGGATGCCGCCAACGCCAACGCCGGTCATCCCCACGAACTGGTTTACTTTGATACTCGCCTCGAAGCCCACACCGCCGCCCTCGCCGCTGGATTTCCCGCCGCTTGCATTTTCGTGAACGATGACGGAGGGCCCGAAACCCTCAAGCTTCTGGCCGACAACGGCACAAAACTGATTACCCTTCGCTGCACGGGCTACAACAACGTTGATCTGCGTGCCGCCCAAGACTGTGGCCTCACCGTTGCTCGCGTAGCGGTCTATTCTCCCTACTCCGTGGCCGAGCATGTGGTGGGTTTGATCCAGGCGCTCAACCGCAAGCTGCACCGAGCCTATAACCGCGTGCGGGACGATAATTTTTCCCTCAATGGCCTGTTGGGCTTTGATCTTCACGGCCGGACGATCGGGATTGTGGGAACGGGAAAAATCGGCTTGATTTTGGCTCAAATTATGACCGGTTTTGGCTGCAAAGTGCTGGGCTATGATGTCTACCCCAACGCCCAATTTGAAGCGATCGGGACGGCCCGCTATGTCTCCTTGCCGGAACTGTTTGCCCAGTCAGACATCATTTCCCTCCATTGCCCTCTGACCCACGACACGCACCATCTGATCAGCAAACAGGCGATCGATCAGATGAAGCCTGGCGTAATGCTAATCAACACCAGCCGCGGCCAATTGGTGGACACCAAAGCCGCGATCGAAGGCATCAAATCGGGTCAAATTGGCTATCTGGGCATCGATGTCTATGAGCAAGAGGCCGAACTCTTTTTCCGTGACCTGTCCGACACCGTGATCCAGGACGATACTTTCCAGTTGCTGCAATCGTTCCCGAACGTGATCATCACCGCTCACCAAGCCTTTTTTACCCGTGAAGCCTTGGGGGACATTGCTCGCACCACCATTGAAAACCTCACCGCCTTCGAGCAACACCAACCGATCGCCAATGAGGTGCGTCTTCCTGATTAGGGAAATGCGAATGCTGGAAAATTTTGTGTTGCTGCTGTCGTGTTGCTGCTGTTGCGTTCCTGTGATTGAGAAGCTGTTATTGCAAGCCTCAAGGGATACCAGCCCCAACGAACCATGATCACGGCTTATCGATGACGACTCGGGGCCTTTCCTGCCCTTCTTAGTCATTGCCTTCAGTGTTAATTGATCAGGGGCGTGCAGTTGTGCGCCCTCTGCGCCCTCATGGATTTGACCCATGGTGAGCAATCAGATCAATTAGCGCTGTTCTGCACCGGTTGGTCAGAACTTGCCGGACTTTGCAGGCTTGAAAGACAAGACTTTAGAGAAATACAACAATTGGTTAAAAAGGATTGCGGGTTGTTGCCGTATCATTCTTAGAAGTATTTTTAACAAACCATAACGTTTCTCAGCCAAGGAGCGACCATGACGATCGCGGTGGCCCCCGAGCAGCCCACGACCGCAGTGCAGCACGTTCCGCGAGAATATCTCGACCCACCCCAGGAACTGTTTAACCCCACGCTGCTAATGATGGTGGCCGCCACCGCAATTGTGGTGCTCTCCGTCTGTGGCTATTGGCTATGGCACTGGCCGGACTGGATTTGTTTTTGTGCCAATGTGCTGGCGATGCACCTGTCGGGAACCGTCATTCACGACGCATCCCACAACGCCGCCCACAAATACCCGATCGTCAATGCCATCCTGGGCCACAGCAGCGCCCTGATGTTGGGGTTTGCCTTTCCCGTGTTCACACGGGTTCACCTGCAACATCACGCCAATGTCAACGACCCCAAAAACGACCCCGATCACTTTGTTTCCACCTGCGGGCCCCTGTGGTTAATTGCACCCCGATTTTTCTATCACGAAATTTTCTTCTTCCAACGCAAGCTCTGGCGCAAGTATGAGTTGCTGGAATGGTTTCTGAGTCGGATGGTGCTGGTGGGCATTGTGTGGGCCGGCATCCATTGGGACTTCATTGGCTATGTGATGAATTTCTGGTTCTCGCCCGCGTTGGTGGTGGGGTTGGCCCTGGGATTGTTTTTTGACTATTTACCCCATCGGCCGTTTGAGGAGCGCAATCGCTGGAAAAATGCACGGGTCTATCCGAGCGCTCTGCTGAATTGGTTGATTTTGGGGCAAAACTATCACCTGATTCACCACCTTTGGCCCTCAATCCCTTGGTATCACTACAAAACGGTTTATGAACGGGTGAAGCCGTTGCTGGATCAGAAAGGATCGCCGCAGACACTGGGCATTCTGGGAGACCAAAAAAATTTCTGGAATTTCATGTATGACGTGTTTTTGGGCATTCGTTTCCATCGCCACTGAGTCAGGTTGAGCCATGTTGGTGAGCAACATCGGGCGGTATTGAGCGATGTTGAGCGAGATTGAGCGATCGGGAAACAAGAGCCAGGCCCAAATCATCATGATTTGTCAGGAAACCCGGGTATTCATCGCTGATTGATGACTAATTTGCTGATTTGATCCCGATAAATTTCTGATTAATTCCTGACGACTTCCCGATCGATTGCTCAATCTCAGTTCCGCATCAATCCCCTGTCTGGTGATCGTCAATGCCAGGCAGGGGTTGCTTTTTAGCCCGATCGCTCCCACTGGCGGACTCGGGGGCTGAGCTGTTGGGCGGATGGGTTGGTTCAACCCATCGGTTGCTGGCTCTGTGTTCTTTGTTGGCCACAAGCATTTTGCCTCGGAAAAATTCGCTACATCATTAGCACCTCCCCGATCGCCCCCTGTGATCGGGCTGTGGCCTTGAGTGGCCGGCGCAGGGTCCTGCTGCCTTGCCCTCTTCTCCCGAAGCCGTTTTCAGACCTGCGCGATCGATGATTGCAACCGGGAAAAATGGAACCAATCGCTCCAACATTACGCGGTCACAGGTTTTGGCTTCCCGTTAGGGCGATCGGGAAAACGTGCCCAGCCATCCGGATGGCCGCCCGCCGTGATGGGAACCATGAGGCAATGCAATCAGTCTCTGGATGAAACTGTATGCATTTTGTCAAACACTCGTTACAAGATGTCATAATCTAAAGGGCAGATAGGTCATTCAACCTTGACGTTGCCCCACCCATGGGGATCAAGACTGAAACCAACGACCGTCTGCGGTGCGATCGAGCCGAATCCCTACGACGACACAACAACTCGGCGATCGCGCGGGACTTCGCAACCGCTACACCCAGTGAGGTGACTACCATGGATCATTCATTTGAATTGAGCCTCGAACAGCAGTTCAACATCCGCTCCTTCGAAAGTCAGGTAGCCCACATGAGCCTTGAACAGGCCCAGCAATTCTTGGTTGAGCTGTATCGCCAAATGATCGTCAAAGAAACCATGTACAAGGAGTTTCTGAAGCATGAGTGGGGTCTCGGCGAGCGTTTTCAAGCGCCCTAATCACCGGTTTCAACCTGTGCCAGCCTGATGACTTGGTGCGAGCTGCCTCCGTCTCCTGCTCTGTTCTCGTTGTGAACCGAACTGGGGGTGTTGGGGTAACGCTCTCCCACCCAGGGCCAAAGGGTTGTCCCTGTTTCGGTGATTGAATTGTTGAGCTTGGCTGCTGACCCTGTGCATCGACCTGCCCATAGCTCCATGGTTTCAACGCTTCCGAACACCACCCCACAATGTCATGTTGAATGGTTTGCCTCCTAGGAACACCGGGCCCGGCACCCGAAAGTTGTTCCGAAAGTCCGTAAAGAACGCTAGCTTGGAGGGGATACGATTTCGATCGGATCCCCTCTTGGTTTAAGGGGCCAAGGGGTAGCGGTAACTGTTCTCGATCGCTACGTTGATCATCGCTACGTTGACCACTGTCGGTGATCACTCTCGATCGCTGTAGCGGTGGCGATCCGTTTAACTCGTAGTTGGTTGGTTTTGAGGTTTGGTGCGAGGATTTTGACCCATGGCGCGGGGCGACCAAATTTACGTGATGCGATCTCTGGCCGGGTTGCAAAGTGCCTATGAGCATCACGGGATTGATTGTGGTGATGGAACCGTGATCCATTACTCCAAGCGCGGTGAAGTGCCCAAGGTGACGCGCACATCCTTGCTGGAATTTGCCAGCACACAACCGGTCACCGTGAAGCGCTATGCCACTTGCTATTTGCCCGATGCGACGATCCAGCGCGCGGCCAGTCGGTTAGGAGAAACAAAATATAGCCTGCTGCTGAATAATTGCGAGCATTTTGCCACTTGGTGCAAAACGGGCCGGGCGGTGAGCCATCAAATACAAGACTTTTTGCCTTTTCTGGAGAAAGCGGATCCCGATTGGGTTGATCAGGTGCTGCATCAGCCCACGGAGTCGGGGGATGAGCAGGCTCAGGTGCAGGCCATTCTCGATCGCGCCTTGGCGGATATCAAACCGGTTTGGAATAATTTGCAACCGCAATACAACCGGGCTGTGGAGGAGCTGCGGGATTGGCATGAGGTGGCGCTGTTGGCCATGCAGCAAGGGAGGGAGCCGGTGGCGCGGCGGGCGATCGCCCGGAAGTTGGCGGCCAAAGAGCGGGCCCAAACCCTCAAGACAGATCTCGATCGGTTGGCGGAGATGACTGAAACATTGCTGCGGAACGCTAAAAAAATCTCATAATCTACTGCGCGACTCCGTTAAATTCTGGAGTGTTGAAGCCTCGATCGCTGAAGCCTAAAGCGGTTGGTCGCTGGGAATGCTGTCTAGGGCAGCCCGCCAACCTTGATTGGCAGTCCAGGTGATGGCTCCGTCTTCGCCGGTTTGGTAAAGTTGCGCCCGTTGCGATCTCAAGAGGGGGGTAACGGTGGGTGCAAGTTCACGGGTGGAGGCGATCGCCCAGCGGGGTTGCAAAGCGGCCACCAGTTCCGGGGCGAGGTCTTGACCTGGCCACCAAAGACCAGTGACCGATCGCAACTGTCCCGCTTGGGCGAGCAGTTTTTGTTGAGCGACGGAACAATTGCCCAGGAGAAACCAGCGCTCTTTCCCCAATTCCAAGGCTAAGGCGGGGGCGATCGGGTCAATAACCGTGAGGTTGGCGCGGCCCATGCGCAAGGTTTGACCGGCTGCCAGGTTGCTGTAGCGACCGTTGCGAACCCGAGCAGCACTGACCATGGCTCGATCGACATTAGAAGCGGCCGTTTGCAGCGGTTGATCGTATAGGTTGGCGATCGGTTGTTGTTCCAAAATTCGCAGCCACCCTCGCCGTCGATCGGGGCGATCGCTCATCACCACCCCAACTTCAATGCGGTTAATGCCCTGTTGGCGCAAGAAGGGCAACACCGTGAACTGAGCTACGGGTAAGTCTCCGGCTCCCGCCAGCAACAAGCGCCCTCCATCCCGCACGGCCAACATCGGTTGGCTGCCCGCATCCAGAACGGTGGCCGTGAGTTCCCCGCTGCGAGCCAACCAACCGGGCCCGATCGCCACCACTAAAGCCCCGATCGCCACTAGGCTCCAACGATTGGCCCGCTGGAACCAGGGCAACTGCCAAACGGCCACCAGCAGGAGATATAAAACCAACAACTGCCCGATCGAGATCGCTCCCACGGCGATCGCGCTGCCTGGCCAACTGGCGATCCATTCTCCAAAGGTCAACAATCCCCGTACGGGATAAACCAAGCCGCTGGCCAACCAGTTTCCCAAGGGTGGCAACAGGCCAATCACCACTGCTGCGATTAACCCCACTACTGTTAACACCGAGACCCAAAGACTGGTCAAGGCTGAGGCGATCGGCCCATAGACAGAAATCTGATAAAAAGCCCACAGTTGCACTGGAATCGTCCAGATTGTCGCCGCCAGGGCTGAGGCGATCGGTTCTGACGCAAACTCCGGTAGCCAGCTTAACCGCTGGGCGATCGCCGTTGCCGACACCACCAGACCCAACGTGGCCAGCACACTAAACTGAAACCCCAAGTCCCAAACCCAGAGCGGGTTCCAGCACAACATCACCACCACCACCGCCAGCAACGCGCCTAAGGAATTCACTTGGCGCTGTTGAGCCATCCCCCACAAAACCGCTGCCCCCATCAACCCTGCCCGCAGCACGGAGGGACTGGCCCCCGCCAGCCAAACATAACCCCCGAGCAAGATTCCACCCCCGATCGCCACCGCCAAGGGCAAGGGGCGCACCCGAATCAACCCTAAAAACACCCCCAAAATCACCACAATCTGAAAACCAGATGCAGCCAACACATGGGACAGGCCAGCTCGCACAAAAGTGGTCTGTAGATCTGCGGGCAAGTCCACGGCCAGCCGACCCAAAATCAAGGCCCCCAGAAACGCGCCTTCCGGAAATCCCATCACCTTGACCAGGGATTGCACCAGGCGCTTGCGCACCATCTGGGGATTGAAGGCACTGAGGCTCCACCAAGAATCCGGTTGCACCGCCCCATCAATGGTCTGAACTGTTTGCCCAGATATCCCTGCAAAACTACCTTCCCGCTGCAAATACCAAGCAAAGTCAAACCCGCCGGGGGTGGTGGGCCTTTGCGGTCGATATAACCGTCCCGTTACTTCCACCATCTGACCCGGTTTCAGCCCCGTTGCTTGGAGCAGAGGAACCGTTGCATAGACTCGGCCCGTAACGCTCTGGGCCAGATTTTGGGGGGGTGGGTTGATGGTGGGGCCGGTGGCCGTTGGAATTTGCAGCAATTGCGTGGATTGCAGCCAAAATCTGGCTTTGCCGGACTGGGTGATTTGATAGGCTGAGTCCACCTGACCCCGAACGGTGGCCAGCTCGATCGCCTGGCCGGCCTGTTCCAAACGGGCGATCGCGCGGCTAATGTCATCCGTGCCCGGCTGTGGCAGTCGCCATTGCAAATACAGCGTGGCCATCAATCCCACACAACCCGCCACCACCCAAAACAAGGGCTTCAAGCTCGGGTCAAGCCAGGGCAACCGCCGGGCGATCGCACTCGATCGCACCCCCGCCATCACCAGCCCCAAGCCCAGCAGCCACAACCCGCCACCCGGCAGTCCCCAGACCAGCAATCCCGCCACAAATGCCAACCCTAAAATTGCCGGTCCCGTCATCGTTGCTTCAGCTCCTCGTTGTGAAATCCTCGTTCTGAAACCAGGCAGCGATTAAAAAGGGCGATCGAGTAGACATCCTGCCACCCGATCGCCCCAATTCATGACTCGGCCAAGTGCCAGTCTGTAACGCGCCAGCACCCTGCGATCGCGCTCAGACTAGCCATCGAACCCACTCCCGATCGCCAATGGCTTACAGCGACAGGCCCAACCGCAATCCGAAAATTGCATGGAGCACCATGACTCCAAACGCCAACGACCCCAAATAAGCATGGGCCGTCCGCAATGCCGGTTGACCGCCCCCAAACTTCGACATGGAAATTGCACCATTAGCACCCAACAATCCCAGCACCAGCGTCCCCGTCCAGAAGTGGGGACTTTCCAGAATCGGCTTCTGTTGCATGATCAGCGACAACAAACCGCCCGAGTAACCCATCGCCATAAACGTCGTCATCCAAAGAGCCAAACGCTTATGGCTCGTCAGCATTGTGACCTTTGCATCACTCGGTTCTGTCAGGCGGCCCTTCCAGCCCATCACGACCGCAGCGGTTCCCATCGCAAACATCACAATCCCCATCATCAGTGGGTGGCCCCAATGGGTGACTGGTTCCGGCAAATTCATTCCCCGAAACTGAGCCGCGATCGGCTCCAGAATCTCCGTCAGCCGGTCTGCAACCGTCGAAAGCAAATCCATTCTCCTCGTCCTCTCTCAAAAGCGGCTCATCGAGACCTAATAGCCAGGCCCATCAGTCCTTTTGAGTATAAAGACTTTCGCGATCGCCCCCTTTCCCCAGCCCTTGCTCTCTGCTCTTTAAACCTTTAAACCTTCGTCAACACCCCAGCCGTCGATCGGCACAGCGGAAACCCCATCTCCTCTCGCCGCTCCACATAAAGCTTCGCCACCTGCCGCGCCATCCCGCGAATGCGGCCGATATAGCGCGTTCGCTCCATCACCGCAATCACCCCCCGTGCGTCCAACATATTGAACGTGTGCGAGCACTTCAGCACAAAATCCAACGCCGGAATCGCTAAACGCCGCTCAATCAGTTGCAGCGCTTCCTTCTCGTACAACCCAAACAGCGCAAACAGCATCTCTGGATCCGACGCTTCGAAATTGTAGTGGCACTGCTCAATTTCTCCCTGCATATGGACATCGCCATAGAGCAGCCGGTCATTCCAACGAATATCCGCGATCGCACTCACCCCTTGGAGATACATCACCAACCGCTCCAAGCCATAGGTAATCTCGATCGACACCGGATCGCAATCCAAACCACCGCACTGCTGGAAATACGTAAACTGCGTCACCTCCATTCCATCCAGCCAAACCTCCCAACCCACACCCCAAGCGCCAACCGACGCATCCTCCCAGTTATCCTCCACAAACCGCACATCATGATCCTCCGGGCGAATTCCCAACGCCCGCAGCGAATCCAGATAGATCTCTTGGATATTGTCCGGCGACGGCTTAATCAGCACCTGGTACTGGTAGTAGTGCTGGTAGCGGTTTGGATTCTCCCCATACCGCCCATCCGTCGGCCGGCGGCAAGGCTCCACATAGGCAACCGACCAAGGTTCCGGCCCCAGCGCCCGCAAAAACGTATGGGGATTCTTCGTGCCCGCCCCCTTCTCCGTATCGTAGGGCTGACCAATCAAGCAGCCCTGACCTGCCCAGAACCCATGCAACGTCGCGATCGCATCCTGAAAAAACACTGCCGAATCCTCCTTATCCACTCAGTCATCCATAAAACAGCGCGCCCCGATCGTACCGACTCTGGGGCGCGCCTCGTATTCAAATAGAAAAATCGAAGAGAATTTATTCGCTCAAAGTGTTGACTGGGAGGGAAATTGGGGGAATTTGGGGTTGGGGCGTAGGAAATTTTTTTTCAAAAGGTGTTGACAAAGGCAAGAAAGGTTGTTAATTTAATAAAGCGCTGAGGGGGAAGCGAAGC
>NZ_JAZAQF010000044.1:0-32752 GCF_043235035.1 Limnothrix redekei LRLZ20PSL1
ATGCGCAGGGGAACAGCAGCAGACCCGACCAGCCGACGAAGACGAAGCGATCCCGCTTCAGCCAGTCGTCCACTACGTCGAACCACCCGCGTTCCGTGCCCACGCGTCCAACTGCGATGGTCATGGAGTTCCTCTCTATCTGTTAACAGAGGTTCAAAATTGCGATATCTACGGTCGTGAGGCGGGTTTGAAGCACTTCCGGTTCCGTAGAATTTTGACCCGTCTCGCGATCGGGGCCTGGGCAACGGTGAAAATCCGCAGGGGGTTGGGGCATGAGTTGCACTTCCACCCAGAAGAGCGCCGTTGCCGATGCCATCGATTGCTGAGATCGGTTAATTTTTCTTAACCTACCACACTCATTTCGGGTGAGGGTAGGGCGATCGCAAGTCTGGCAGCCAAATCAGAAAATTTGGACTGGTTTCCAGTACTTAGTCAAACGATCACATCGATTACAAGTCTCATGATAATTGAAGGGGCGATCGGGGGGTGGGGAATCTCGTAACGGAGTTGATCAAACCCAGGCGAATCGCGTCAATCGGGCCCGCTGGCGGGATCACGGGCGGCGGAAACCCTTCCGATCAACTTCAGACTAATTTAAGAATTGCGGGGATCAACGCACGGCTCCGTAACAGACCACTGCCAATTCCCATGCCAATCCACAGCCCATGGGTGGTCAATCTCGCAGCCCGATCGCGATTCAGCGCCAAGTCACGATCACCGAGTTTGCGGCTCCGGGCGATCGCGCTGTTGCGATTTTTGTCATCTCCCCCAATCTAAGACCTTTGTTAAGAAAAAATAAGTAATTATGCTTAATGTTTTTCAGCCATTTTTGGATCGTTGTCTTTCGCCAAGATTTTTAGGAATCTGCCAAGTTTGCTTAGACTGTTGAAGGGACGGTTCCTGATCGAACAACCGGGCCCACTCAAGTCATGGCCGGTCTGAGCCAGCAGTTTGGGGCAAACAAGCGTTTCATCCCCCCTGCGTTCCCCCCTGCATTCCCGCAACTGTTTTCGATACACAAGCAATTTTTAAGCCATACACCTATGACTGTCTCCACCGATCCCCAATCCGATCGCCTGTTGCGGACGGAGATTGTCGGCGCGCGCCGTCTCAGTAGCTATGCGATCGCCACGATCGTCACCATCGGCGCTACGGGCTTTTTGCTTGCCGGCTTGTCGAGCTACCTGGGCGTGAATCTGCTGCTGTTCTCAGACCCCACCAAGCTCGTGTTTGTCCCCCAAGGACTGGTGATGGGGCTGTATGGCACTGCCGGTTCACTGCTGGCCACCTATCTGTGGTTAACCATTCGCTGGAACGTGGGCGGTGGTTATAACGAGTTCGATCGCACCACGGGTAAAGCCACCATTTTCCGCTGGGGCTATCCCGGCAAAAATCGTGAAGTGAAGCTCACCTGCGACCTGAGCGCGATTCAATCCGTGCGCGTAGACCTCAAGGAAGGGATTAACCCTCGTCGGGCCTTGTATCTGCGAGTGAAAAATATGCGCGATGTTCCCCTAACCCGTGTGGGCCAACCCCTATCCTTAACGGCACTGGAAACGGAAGGGGCCGCCTTGGCCAAGTTTCTGGGTGTGCCGCTGGAGGGTCTGTAACAATGAATTATTTAGCAACCTACTGTATGAAAGCCTGCGCCAAAGCATTCCGGGGGCTATGGCTGGCTTCGATTGCCGCGTTGCTGGTTTTTTCGATCGCAGGCTGTGCTGGCCAACCGGCCGATAGTCGCCAAGTGAGCACCCCCGCGCCGTCGGTTGCCGCCACACCGGCCCAGTTGCCCGCCGGTTTGCCCCAGCTAACCGAAAAAGCAACCGTGACCATGACCATCAAGGGTCAACCGGTGGAAATTGAGGTGGACGGCACCAACGCACCCATCACAGCCGGAAATTTTGTGGATTTGGTGAACCGTGGGGTGTACGACGGCTTGATGTTCCATCGGGTGGTGCGGGAACCGGTGCCCTTTGTGGTGCAAGGGGGCGACCCGCGCAGCAAGGATCCCAAGGTTCCGATCACGGAGTTAGGGATGAGCGGTTTCACGGATCCCAAAACGGGCCGCGAGCGCACCATTCCCCTGGAAATTAAGCCCAAGGGTCAAGCCCAGCCAGTTTATAGTGCGACGTTCCCCGATTTGGGCATTGCAGAAGTGCCGGTTTTAACCCACAAGCGGGGCGCGGTGGCCATGGCGCGATCGATGTCGCCGGATTCTGCCTCGTCGCAGTTTTACTTTGCGCTGGCGGAGTTAACCCCGTTGGATGGTAGCTATGCGGTGTTTGGCTATGTGACCAAGGGCATGGAGACGATCGACCAGGTGCAACAGGGCGATCGAATTGAAAAAGCCAGCGTCACGGCAGGTCTGGAAAATCTGAAAACCACGCCTTAAACCATTGCTGAGTTCACTGTGCGGCGGGTGGTGGTAACGGGTATTGGACTGATGTCGGCCTTGGGTGATCGCTCATCAACCTGGCGATCGCTCCTGGCCGGTCAATCGGCGATTCAGTGGCATCAGCCCTTTACAGCGATTCCACCTCGCCCGATCGCCCTGCTTGGCTCGCGAGTGAATTCCCAAGCAGTAAATTCCCAAGCAGTAAATTCCCAGGCCCAGGCCCAACCCGCTGACTTGACGCATCTGATCGATCGCACCAGTGCAGCGGCCTGGGCAGATGCAACCGGCTCTGAGTTGCAGTCGGGATCTTGGTTAGCACTGAATCAACCAGCTCAACGGTTGGGGGTTTGTGTGGGATCCAGCCGCAGCTATCAGGGAGTTTTGGAGCAATACGCCGCCGGGGAACGCCCCTTGGATGATCAATGGTTAAGTCATTTGCCCCACGGCCCAGCGGTGCGGATCGCCCAACAATTGGGGGCAGGGGGCCCACTGTTGGCCCCGATGACCGCCTGCACGACCGGGATCAGCGCGATCGCCCGGGGAGCGGACTTAATTCGGGAAGGCTGGTGCGATCGGGTCTTGGCGGGAGCCGTGGAAGCCCCGATTACGCCCCTGACTTTGGCGGGGTTTGCCCAAATGGGGGCCCTGGCGGCCACGGGTTCCTATCCCTTTGACCGATCGCGCGAGGGGCTGGTGTTGGGAGAAGGGGCGGCTCTGTTGGTGTTGGAAGCGGCCGACCTGGCCCGATCGCGCGGAGCCAAAATCTATGGAGAAATTTTAGGGGCCGGCTTCAGCACCGATGCTTATCACCTCAGTGCGCCGGATCCAACGGGGCGATCGGCTCGGGTTGCGGTGCATTGGGCCCTGGAGCGTAGCGGCTGGCGACCGAAACAGGTGGACTATATCCACGCCCACGGCACGGCCACCAAGCTGAATGATGCCCAGGAAGCCAAGTTAATTCAAGATCTTTTTCCCCAACAACCGCCCGTGAGTTCCACCAAAGGAGCCACCGGCCATACGCTGGGGGCTTCCAGTGCCTTGGGAGTTGCGTTTTGTCTTTTGGCGATCGAGTCCGGCCAGTTGCCGCCCACGGTGGGATTGCAGGATCCAGAATTTGCCGGGTTTTGGCTGCAAACCCCGATCGCCCGACATGTCGATCGAACCCTTTGTTTTGCGTTTGGGTTTGGCGGCCAGAATGCGGTGCTCGCTGTCCAGCGATTTGAGGATTGAGCGTTGAGGATTGAGGATTGAGCGTTGAGAATCAAGCGTTGAGGGTCGAGCGTTGAGGAACAGGCTAGGCCATCAATTTGTAGCAACCAGATTTGTTGGAGCAACCAGATTTGTTGTAGCAACCAGATTTGTTGTAGCAACCTAGGAGCCTGGAGAGACTCAGCGCTTCAGCTTTCCACAATCCTGCGGCCCAACCCTCAGCGATCGGGCGTGGGTTATGTTGGGCGATCGGGTCGAGCGGTTTTGACGGGCAAGGCGGAATCGGTTGCCAAAGTCCAGCCATGGTTGGGCGATCGCCACAGTTCGATCGCGCTTTTGATCGTTCCCGCCAACGGAACCGCCAAAACCACCCCCAGCAAACCACCCACCTTAGCCCCCGCCAACAACGACAACAGCACCCAAACTGGATTCAGCCCCGTAAATTGCCCCAACAGGCGCGGAGCAACCGTATTTTCAATAATTTGATCCACCAAAAAGGCCAGCAAAAGCACCTGTAGCCCCAGCCAAAAACTCTTGACCGCTAACAGCAAGCTCACCACCACAATGCTGATCCCCGCGCCAAAGGGCACTAGCGTCATGACCCCAATGCCCAGGCCAAACAGCAACCCAAACGGCACTTGCAGCACCAGAAAAAGCAACACCATAGCCACCCCGATCGTGGTGGCCAAAGCCGCTTGGCCGGCATAGTAATTTTGGAAATTTTGGCGAAAACATTGGCGCACCTGCTCCCGTCGCTCGGGCGGCAACCAACTAAAAAAACCATCCCAAAATTGCTCGCCCCGCAACAGCAAATACACCGCCAGCACCATCGCAATCAGGGCATCAAAGGCCCGCCCGGCCATTTGCACCAACAGGCTCACCAGTTGGGTGGTTAGGTTTTGGATTTGGGCTGAGAATTGGGCGATCGCCTGGGTTCCCAACTGCTGAAGGTCGATCGGGAGCCGCTTGGCAATGGCCCAATTAGACAGGTTTTCAAGCTGTTGCCGACTCGAAGCCACCCAACCGGGCAACCCATTGGCAAAGGCAGCAAATTGGTCATAGAGCACCGGAGCCAGCGTTAGCCCCAACAGACCCACAATCCCCAAGGTCAACAGGACGATCGCCAACACCGCAAATTCCCGCCGCACACGCCAGCGTTTTCCCTGCGCTTCCAGCCACCGCACGGGATAGTCCAACAGAAAGGACACCAGCGTGGCCACCACAAAGGCAGACAGCAGGGACTGAAAATAATTGAAGACCTGAAGCAACATCCAGCCGTTCAAAAACGCCAGCGGCAACAGCAACCCCAATAAAAACCAGCGCAGGAGTGATCGGATGGACATTAATTATCGAGATTGATCGAAGTCGAGCGGCCACCCCAAAAACAGAGGAGCCACGCACTGAAAACAGTCAAGGCAGCCCGCTCAGGCTTCCGCCGTCGCCCAGCGCTGCGGAACTGATGGCAATCATTTTGGCGCAGGGAAAGCCGACCGTGGAGATCGATCGCCCTTCCCCACTGCCACATCGCCCTAGGGAGCCACCACCTCATCGGCAAAGCTGGCCACCTTCACAAAGTCAAAGGGCCCGGCCACCGCACCCCACACATGCTCATCGGTTTCCGGGTCACGACCCCGATCCCAGCTCACAAATCGATCGGCTGTGATTTCAAACTGGCTATCCAAGTAGGTTTCCTTGCCCTTGCGCGTGACCATGCAGGCCTTGCCGGGTTCCACCTGGCCCGTGAAGGTTTGCCCCGTCCGGCTCACCAAAAAATTGCAATGACAGAGCCGCTCCAGGCGATCGGCCGTCAGCGCTTGCAGGCGATCGGGCTGTCGAGAAGCACCAAAAAATTCCTGCTCATGGGCAACGGCATAGTTTTCAATTTGGATTTGCCCATTCACCTCAATCAACTTCAACACTCGCACGCGATAGGGCTGGTTGAGGGCGTAATCATAGGCCTGTTCCACATAGAAACTAATGCCACCCAGCAAGGCGATCGGCAGAGGCCGCATACAGACCCGAATATGGGCAAAAAAGGGCGGATTTTCAAAAGCTTGGGCTTGGTTGCTGAAGTCGGCGGCCATCCAACGGCCAAGGGTCACCAAATCAGCAGCGGGGGCGATCGCTTCAGACACTTGGGTCATGGTGTGATTAATCGGGGATTTCGTAAGGATTGAAAGGAATGAATGGTTATAGGAGCGAATCAAAATCGATCCCAACAATGGCGAGGGAAAGGCTGACCACTGACCACAGCGGATGACCGTTGCAGTTCGTTGCAGTGGCTCCCCGCGATCGCATCTTAATCGCCAACGCGCCGATAGCGAAATGGGCCCATGATTGCCCCCCAAATCGGTTTGCCCGTGTCGGGATCGATGCCCTTGTCGTAGCTGAGAAATTCGCCCGATCGCACCTCAAACCCCAAACTCACCTGGCGCAATTGCCCATCGGCCTGGAAACAACAACGCCGATCGGGCGGAAGCTGGGCCCGGAAACCTGCATCCTCTGCCAGAACCGCCATGGGCAACAGGCAACCGGGCAGTGGCTCCAAGTCCGCCAAGGTCAAGGGTTCCAAAATAGCGGGATCCAAACCCGCGCCGCGCCACCGCTCCGGCTGTCGCAGGGCAAAGTAGGCCACCGCCAGCGGAAAATCAGGATCAGAGGTGGGAGAAATTTGAAACACCCTGGGGCGATAGATTTTGGCAAAGGTGGGGGCGCTGGCTTGTTCCGCATAAATCCCCAAGTGGCCGGGCCCAAAGACCCCGATCGATCGATGCCACAGCCGCACACCCACATACCAAGTGGGATCCGCCAGGGCCTGTTCCCGATTTTCAAAAGTCCCCGGCAGCCAAAGGGCCAGGCGATCGAGCCAAGCAGAAACGTGATGGGTCATGGAAAACCAGAATCCATCTGGAACGATTGGGACTATTGCAATTGTTCCTTAAATCTTGTCCCCCAGCCTTGCCACCCCACCTAGATTCCGCCCTAGCAAAAACGGCTACTGAAAACTGTTATCTACCAATGCCCGGGCATTGGCTTCCCGGGGATTCAGAGTGGTCAAATCTTGCATGTTTTGGCGAACGGTGTTGCAAATGGCATCTAGCGGCAAATCATTCGGATCCGTGCCAAAGGGATTTTCGATTTCTTCGCCAATTTCTTCAATTCCAAATAGGGTGAAAGAAATGATGGCAACGAGTAATCCTGTCCACCAACCCACCTTGGACACCAATTCAAAAGGCAAAATTAAGCAGTAAATTAATAGCAATTGCCGCAAATGAATGGCATAAGCAAAGGGCATGGGCGTTCGCAAAATTCGCTCGCAACCTCCCAGGGAATCCACCAACACATCAAGCAGACGGTGCATGGAAGCCAGTTGATAGGGGTTGAGGTTACCGCGATCGCGCTGCTCTTCTAAAAAAGCGGCAATTCGTACCGATAAATCAATGGGTGCGTGATTCGTGGTTTGTAAATTGGCCAGCACATTCGGCTCAACCAAATCCGCAACCGCTTCCGTGACGGATGCCCCCCGTAAATGCTGCTTGGTGGCAATGCCAAAGGCAGCAATGAGATTCAAAGCTGAGATCTTTTGCTCTCGAACTTCCGGTGTTGATTCATCAATTGCCACCCAAATTTGTCGCCCCAGGTTACGGGAGGTGTTAACAATTCCGCCCCAGAGTTTGCGCCCTTCCCAGAACCGTTCGTAGGCGGTATTGGTGCGGAAAACCAATAGCAAACCCAGCACCACGCTGGGAATTAAATTTGCCCAGCCCGGTTGGGCCACGGGAACTTTCAGGGCATGTAGCCAACTGACGACGGCGGCAAAGGTTCCACAAAGCAGCACGCGGGGCGCAATGGTGGGCACAACGGAGCCGCGCAGTTGCAGAATGACCCGCAGCCAGGGACGGCGATCTTTTTGTCTGAATTGAAAAATGCTGGTTGCCATTACGATTTCAGAGTTCTCGCAGAATCCTGAGTAGGGAGGTGGGTTGATTGTACTCAGTCGGCTGACTCTGGCGAGGGGCGATCGCTTGGGGCAACGGGTTTTGTGTTTTGTTGAGCAATCTCGCTAGAACGGTTTCCAGAACTCTGAAGACAGCAGGAATAGCGCAAGGTTGGTCGTGGCGGATGGGGCAGTCCTAGGGCGATGGGCTAGGGGAGTCCGGGTTTTCGCCGGAGGGTGATGCGGGGCTTTCGGTGGTGGGTGCGGGACTGGATGTGGGGCCAGGTGTGGGGTCGGGCGTGGGGCTAGAGGTGGGGCTAGGGGTCGGGTCGGGGTTGGCGGCGCGACAAGGGGGATAGGTCAGGGTGTAGATATGGATGAGATAGCCCGGGCGATCGGAGAGTTTTTTGCCGGTGAGCTGTTGGGTCAAAAAGGCGATCGCCTCGTCATCCAAGGCTGAGTAGCCGGAGCTTTGCACCAACCGCACGGGGTTCAAACCGGGGGCCACCAATCCCCGATCGCCCACCAAGGCAACCAAGCGAATCGGTTGGGGCGGGTTGGCGCTCAGGGTGGTGCAAGCCCGCAGGTCAGCAAATTTGCGCCATTGGATCGGGGTGTCTTTCTTTTGAATGGAGTCTCCGACGGTGAGCATGTCGCGGAAAACGCCGTTTAATTCTTTGCCCGTGCCCGGCAACAGGGATCCATCTGCGTTGCGCATGGGGAGATCGTTGACCCGTTTCACCCAATCGGCCAGTTGACTCAGGCGGCCTTGGGTGGCGTTGCTGCTCACCAGATTCGGATTGAAGGTGTAGTTACCGGGGCGATCGGTCGGTTCCGGGTTCAGGCCGCTGGCCAGGGACTGGAGGCCGGCCGCCATTCGCCATTGATCTCGAAATTGGGCAATCGCAACGTTGGCGGTGGACTGGGCCAGGCGATCGGCGGCGGTGGCGGGGGTTGCGACAGCGGGCGATCGGGACTGGCCATTGGACTGGCGGCCGCGACGACCGCGATCGCCACCGTTGGGGCGAGGGGGGGGATTTTGGAACTGATCCCAGCCAGCGTAATCGTTATAGGGATTGATGTAGGAGTTGTTATAGGGGTTGTTATAGGGGTTGCTGTTGGGATTATTCTCAAACCGGTTCGTGGCCCGATCGCCGTTGGAACGGCCCCGGTTACCCGCCGCACCACCAAAGGTATTGAAGGGATCGACGGCGGCTCCGCTACCAACAGACGGCGACGGACTGCCCAAGCCTAAGCGATTGAACAGATCGTTGGCGCTTCCGGAATTGGAATTGGGGGGATTGGTCAGGCCGGTTGAATTTTGGGGTTGGGCAGCCGCTTCCCGGGCAAAGGCCGGCAGCTCTTGCAACTCCTCGGGGGTCAGCTCCAGCAGGGCCACTTTGCGCTCGTCCTCGGAGGGTGAGGCCGGATTCCAGTCCGCCAGCAGGGGCAAGGCCGCCAAATGCACCACAAATGACAAGACCATGGCCGACCCCAAGGGCGATCGCAGTCCTTGCACCAGTTGCTGTGATCTTTTCAGGATTTGCTCCATGGTTTGTTCAGCTCTCCTCCCCAGTGCCACCGAGGGGAATTGTCCCGCATCCTAATATGTTTTCCTCAGTGTAGAGGGCCGATCGAGCAAGGGGGACGATCGAGGCTCGATCGGAAAAAAGCCAAACCAAGCTAGACGAAATGACTGTTCAGCGGCTAAGATGTGTGCTTGTGGTTTTTTGAACCAGTCATGAACGCGCAAGAAGTCATCCGCTCAATCGAAGCTGAGCAACTCAAATCAGACCTGCCCGTCCTTTATATCGGGGACACGGTTCGAGTTGGTGTTGTGATCCAAGAAGGCGGCAAAGAGCGCGTCCAGCCCTACGAAGGCACCATCATCGCGATGCGCAACGGCGGGATTAACGAAACCGTCACCGTGCGTCGGGTGTTCCAAGGTGTTGGCGTAGAGCGCGTGTTCTTGCTGCACTCGCCCCGCGTCGCGAATATCAAAGTCGTGCGCCGTGGTAAAGTCCGTCGTGCCAAGCTGTACTACCTGCGTCAGCGCATTGGTAAGGCAACCCGCATCAAGGAACGGTTCGATCGCAAGAAGTAAGATCCTCCCCGGATCTTCGTTCGATCGGTTCATCCATTTCAAATGGTTTTTGAGCGACCGGCCTCGATTAGTGCTAAACTGAGAAAACGTCCAAACGTGCGCTCTTAGTTCAGTCGGTAGAACGCAGGTCTCCAAAACCTGATGTCGGGGGTTCGAGTCCTCCAGGGCGCGCTGGCATTCATCGCCGATGAATCTACCCAAAGGCTGACCGCCATCACCGGCAAGAGGTCTTTGGGTAGATTCTCATGAGGCGTGTTTTCCGATCAGCCCCGATCGACCAACCGGGTATCACGACCGATCGAACGCCTCTTCACCGGAGCCAGTCTGTGGCCCTATGGCCCATCAGCCTTTGGTCTTCCGTGCGATCGAGTCCCCATCCTAAGGAGCATTGGTCAACAGAGGAACCCACCCGTGAGCAAACCAGCGGAATCGCCAGCCCCAGATAACGAAAAATTCGACCCCACCGAGTTTCTGCGCGGCACTCGCGAAGAACTCAACAAAGTCGTTTGGCCCAGTCGCCAACAACTCATCAGTGAGTCCGTGGCGGTGGTGCTGATGGTTGTTCTCTCCGCCACAGCCATCTATCTGGTTGACAACCTCTTCACTTGGATCGCAAAGCAGGTGTTCCAATGAGCCTGAGCGACGAACAGTTCTACGACAGCGACGAACAAACCGAAGAGCAAGCGCCCAAGGTTTTAGCCCGTCGTGCTCGCTGGTATGCCGTGCAAGTGGCTTCCGGCTGTGAAAACCGCGTCAAGATGAACCTGCAACAACGGGTGCAAACCCTTGACGTGGCCGAACGAATTTTGCAGGTGGAAATTCCCCAAACCCCCACTGTCAAAATGCGCAAAGACGGTAGCCGTCAGCATGGCGATGAGAAGGTTTTCCCCGGCTATGTCCTGGTGCGGATGCATCTGGACGACGAAACCTGGATGGTTGTGAAGAATACCCCCAACGTGATTAACTTTGTGGGGGCAGAACAACGGCGCGGCCAAGGTCGCGGGCGCGGCCATGTCAAGCCCGTACCCCTGAGTCCCGCTGAAGTCGAGCGCATTTTCCGCCAGGCCCAGGAGCAAGAACCCGTCATCAAAATTGATATGGCGGCCGGTGACAAGATTGTGGTTTTGTCTGGGCCGTTTAAGGATTTTGAAGGCGAGGTGATTGAAGTGAGTCCCGAACGCAGCAAGCTGAAGGCTTTGCTGTCGATTTTTGGTCGGGATACCCCGGTTGAACTGGAGTTCAACCAAGTTCAAAAGCAAAGCTAGCTCGTCCCATAGCGCAATAAACGAATGGCTAAGAAAGTCGTCGCAATCATTAAGCTGGCGATTACCGCCGGCAAAGCGACCCCTGCTCCCCCGATCGGGCCTGCCCTGGGTCAGCATGGGGTCAACATCATGATGTTCTGCAAGGAATATAACGCCCGCACGGCCGACAAGGCTGGGCTGGTGGTTCCGGTAGAAATCTCGGTGTTTGAAGATCGGAGTTTTACCTTCGTTCTGAAAACGCCGCCCGCTTCCGTTTTGATTTGCAAGGCCGCTGGCATCGATCGCGGTTCGAGCGATCCGAAGTCTAAAAAGGTGGGCAAAATTACCCGCGCCCAGCTCCAGGAAATTGCCCAAACCAAGCTGCCTGACCTGAACACCAACGATGTGGGAGCCGCGATGCGGATCATCGAAGGGACGGCTAACAACATGGGCGTGACGATCGTCGATTAGGGGCCATGGGTTCGGTTGGGGCAGTCGGCTCGATCGACTCCTGATCCACTGAATAATTAACCGATCGCAGACAGATTTGCTGAAAACCATCTGGGGGAGAAGATCACCTCTTCGCTAATGACCCCGAAGGAGTGTTTTAATTCATGACTCGTAAGATTTCGCGCCGGATGCGCGAGCTAATGGCCAAGGTGGAACCGCGTCCCTATGCGCCCGTGGAGGCGCTGGAACTGGTGAAGGAACTGGCCACGGCTAAGTTTGTGGAAACGGTGGAAGCCCACATCAAGTTGGGAATTGACCCGAAATACACGGACCAACAATTGCGAACCACTGTGGCCCTGCCCAAGGGCACGGGTCAAACCGTGCGGGTGGCAGTAATTGCTCGGGGGGAAAAGGTCGCAGAAGCAACGGGCGCTGGCGCTGATATTGCCGGTTCCGAAGACCTGATTGAAGAAATTCAAAAGGGCATGATGGATTTTGACATCCTGATCGCCACGCCCGACATGATGCCCCAGGTGGCGAAGTTGGGTCGGATGTTAGGTCCCCGGGGCTTGATGCCGTCGCCGAAAGGTGGTACGGTGACGTTCGACTTGCCTCAGGCGATTTCGGAGTTCAAGGCTGGTAAGCTGGAATTCCGGGCCGATCGCACGGGTATTGTCCACGTGGGCATCGGTAAGTCCGCCTTTACGGCAGAAGATTTGCTGGTGAACCTGAAGGCGTTGCAAGAGACGATCGATCGCAACCGTCCTTCGGGTGCCAAGGGTCGCTACTGGCGCAGCATCTACGTGACCTCCACCATGGGGCCGTCGGTAGAAGTAGATGTGGCTGCCCTGCGTGACCTGAAGATTGGCGATAACGCTGCATAAACGGGCGGTGCTGGGGTGGATATTTGCCCCTTCGCGAATCCAAGCTTCGGCTGTTGATCTGGCTCGATCGCGGTGCCAATCAACAGCCAAGATCTCCTCGATGTTGAACTAGCGGCCCAGCAGTCGCTTCTCAAAACCCTAGCTTCAAAACCCAACAACCAAAGACAGTGGGTGCGTTCGCAATTGCGCGATCGCTTAATCAATCCCCACCGAGGTCTGTTCTGTTTTGAGCCAACTCGCTACCCGCTCAGGGTGCTGTTTGGCTGTCAAATCGAACCCCCTCGACCCGTCTTTGGCTGACCGTCGAGGGGGTTCTCGTTTCCAGACTGCGCGACAAACCGAAAGGAGGTGATGACGAATGGGTCGCACGCTGGAGGACAAGCAAGCAATTGTCGCGGATCTGAAGTCGCTGCTCACTGAAACCGAAATGGTGGCAGTGATCGACTACGCGGGTCTGTCGGTTGCTGAATTGTCGGATCTACGCAATCGCATCGCTGCGAGCGGCGCGGTTTGCAAAGTGACGAAAAACACGCTGATGCGGATCGCCGTTGAGGATGATGCCAACTGGCAGCCCATGACGGAGTTTCTGAAGGGTACTTCGGCATTTTTGTTGCTGAAGGGAGATCTGGGTGCTGCCCTGAAGGCATACCAAGATTTCCAAAAGGCCTCGAAGAAGACCGAGCTGCGCGGCGGTGTGATGGAAGGTCGCGCCCTGACGCAGGCCGAGGTTAAGGCAATTGCCGACCTGCCCTCGAAGGAGCAACTCATTGCTCAAATCGCTGGTGGGATCAATGGCCTGGCCACCAAGATCGCGGTCGGTGTCAAGGAAGTGCCTTCGATGCTGGCTCGTGGAATCAAGGCAATTTCCGAGAAGCAAGCCGCCTAGGCGATCGTTTCAGAACCGAGCAGTTCGATCGCCTGGCGGCCTAGGGCTTTGGCCCACAAGCCGACGATCCCGATCGACTGTATTGGTTTCACCCGTTGCTGTTATTGCTGTTCAACCATTGCAAGGAGCAAATCCATGTCTGAGAAGGTCGCATCGATCATTGAAAGCTTGAAGTCGCTGACCCTGCTGGAAGCGGCTGAACTGGTTAAGGAAATCGAAGACGTGTTCGGCGTGAGCGCTGCGGCTCCCGCTGGCGGCATGATGATGATGGCGGCTCCCGCTGCGGCTGCTGAAGAAGTGGAAGAAAAAACCGCTTTCGATGTGATGCTCGATGAAGTGCCCGCCGACAAGAAGATTGCCGTGCTGAAGGTGGTGCGCGAACTGACCGGTTTGGGTCTGAAGGAAGCCAAGGATTTGGTGGAAGCTGCTCCCAAGGTGGTCAAGGAAGGCGCTTCCAAGGACGATGCCGAAGCAGCCAAGAAGAAACTGGAAGACGCTGGCGCAAAGGCTTCGGTCAAGTAAGATTCGATCAACCTTTTTCGATCGTTCTTATCCAGTGATTGGTCAATCGGATTGGTCAGTGGTTTTGGTCAGCCGGGGTGCAGATCTAGCGTGATTGCCCCTGGCCGACCAACAACTATCAACCATCAACCAAGCCAAGATCAAATCAACAACAACTCTCTTGGTTCACGAACCGGGGGAGTTGTTGCTATTGGGGCATTGGGAACCCAGTTGAACGCGATCGAGGCTGGTCTCTCCAGCTTGCAACCTGTTTCCCAGTGTTTGAACCGGAGCGATCGCCCCTTGCTGGCTGAACCACTTTGGAGGCAAAATCCGAGAACAAGACTGCGTACTCCGTTGCGCGGCGGAAAGACAAAAGCCATGCGCGGGTTTGCTCAGTTTGTGTTGATTGCCAACAGCCTATTTTTTGGGGCCTTGCTGCCTCCGGGGCTGTTGGCTGCGGTGGCTTCGCCGTCTCTCTTCGCCCAGGCCAATTCAGCGGCCCCCATAGGAGCCGGGCTGGCGTGGGTCGCGATCGCCCTGTTTCCTCCGGTGGCCATTGTTGGGCTAACGGGGGGCTGGGTGTTATGGCTGCGGGGGCGATCGCGTCAGGGGGCCATTTTCAGCAGTTTGCCCTACGCCAACTGGTTGCTGTTACTGTTGGGACAATGGGTGGCGGGGCTGTCCTAAGCACCACTCGTGCTCTCGCCATCGGCCGATCGCTGAAAGATCACGACCCGATCGCCCACCACTGGACTGCGGGCCAACAGTTGCCCCTCTCGATCCTGTAGCTCCAGCTTGTTGAAATCTAAACGGCGCGATCGCTTCAATAAATCCGCCGCAAACCGATCCTGATTGCGATCGCCCAACCCGTACCACAAATCAGCCGGAACCGTCACAATCAGCCGACTGGCACGGAAGTCCGCTTGGATGGAATCCACCAACGCCTGATCGCCGTAGCGAGTGGCAATTTCGCTGGTTTCATCCTGAATCGCCGCAATCAATTGTTGTTCCGGCGATCGCTCCAGTTTGGGCGGCATGCTAGGAACCGGGGCCGTCTCGGAGACTCCCACATCTACGGGTTCTGCGGCGGTCTGATCAGGAATTTCCGTCGTCTGAGGCTTGGACTCCGATCCCGCCGTTCCGTTGCCAGAGGGGGCGATCAGTTCCGATTCCTCCGCATCAGGCGGCAGTTCCAACAGGGTGGGAATCAACGGCTTGAGAGGAGCAGGCTGAGACTCCGGCGGTTGCTGAGCCACCGTGGCGGGTTGAAACTTGGGCGGGAAAATGGCGATCGCGGCAACCAACACCACGCCCCCCATAATCGACAGAGCAATGGTCAGGTTGCGATCGGACAGCTTCCGCAGGGATTCGGGCAACCAAGGGCGGGCCCAACCTAAAACTTGATGGCCCGCTTTGGCTGGAGTCAGCCGGGGCGATCGCGCTGAGGTGGCCGGGGGCAAGGCCGACTCCGTTTCCAGTTCCGTCGCCGCCCAGTCCAACAAGCGAATCAGGCCCCGCAGCAGACGGGCGATCGCCCGCCGCCACGATCCCTTCGTGGATTCGGTTCCAACCGACTTGGGTGAGTCCGACGACATAGCCATTTCCAACACAGCACAACAGCCAGCGACCCTCGATGGTTCAAGGCTGACCAGTCAGGAAAGGGCGATCACAACAGGGCGACCACAATAGGACGATCGCTCCCTGTAAAAGCCCACAGATTGCCTTGAAATCCATTCTCAGCGCCGCCAAACCACCTGCATCGTAACAGTCTGGGTCACGGGTCGTAACAATCACAGCCGGGTTGTAACGTTGAGCAATGGAGGCAACCCAATCCCGCTTTTCAGTTCCGTTCTTAGGGTGTCGATCACCCCTGCACACCCAACTCAACCAGCACCGTTGTGCCCTCTTCCGGTTGGCTGGTGATGGTCAGGGTTCCCCCATAGAGGGTGCAAAGGCGCTGGGCCAGGGTTAAACCCAAACCCGACCCCTGTTGTTCATGCAACTTGCGATCGAACTGTTGATAGGCCCCCACCGATTTGATCTGATCCGAAGTCATGCCCCGGCCGCTATCTTTCACCACCAACTGGTAGCGATCGCCCTGAATTTCCGCAAACACCGCGATCGGCTGGCCCGGCTGCGAAAACTTGCAGGCATTATCCACCAGCTCAATCACCATTTTTTGCAGCGCCGATTCCGAAATCCCCACGATCGCATCCACCACCTGCACCGACAAATCAGCCGATCGCCCCGCCCAGTCCTGCGCCTGTCGGCGTGCCGTTGTTTCAATCATTGCCGCTGGACTCTCCACTTGCAGTTGTCGCAACTCATGCAACCGCTGAGGATCCCGAGCCGCCAACTCCAAATCCGCGTAGAGCAAAAAGTTTTGAATTAACCGAAACAGGCGCTGACCCGAATTGTGAATATCCGTCAGCATCTCGCGGGTTTCTTCGGGATCCAAATCCTCCAACTCTTCAAGCATGAACTGTGACGTGGCCACAATGCCATTCAGCGGCGTTCGCAACTCATGGGGCAGCGAAAACGCAATGCTATAGCGCAACGCATCAAGCTGTTCTTGGGATTGCTTCTGGGTTGCCGATTGCCGTTGCAACCGAGCAGCCACCGCCCCCAACAGTTCATCCCGCGTAAACGGCTTCGTTAAATAATCATCAGCTCCCAAATGCATTCCTTGACGCACATCACCCTTGGTGGTGCGGGCCGTCAGGAACACAAAGGGAGTTGTTGCGGTAATGGGCGATTGGCGCAGGGCCGCCAGCACCCCATAACCATCCAACTCCGGCATCATCACATCGCACAGAATTAAATCGGGTTGGAAGGCTTCGGCTAAACGAACGCCAGCATTGCCATCAGCGGCTCCCGCCACTTCATACCCCTCGGCTTCCAAAATATCGAGAATAATTTCCCGAACATCCGGCTCGTCTTCGATGGTCAAAATTTTGGTCACGGCGATCGCTCCCTTAACCCGATGCGTTGTGCACAAAGAATCGATGAACTCAATGGCCACCCATTTTATGGATTTCCTTTCCAGGATTGAACCTAGCCGGCCTGAGTCAAAACAGCACCCGGTAGATCACGGCCGCTGTGGTCTGCCAGCCGCCTTCAAAGCTCAAGATTGGCTCAAGCCTCAAGGCTCAAGCTTCGAGGTGATCTTCTTCACTGCTGAGCGGTTGCCAGGGGGTGACTGGTAGGGTGACCGAGAAGGTGGTTCCCACGCCTTCGGTGCTATCCACTTGGATTTGTCCCCCATGTAAGTCAACCGATCGCTTGACGATCGCCAGGCCCAACCCAGTCCCGGGAATGGTTCCCACATTGCCAGCCCGGTGGAAGGACTCAAACAGACGCTCCCGATCGGCTGCGGGAATGCCAATGCCCTGATCTTGAATGACAAACCGCACAGACTCTGGAGCATAGACCAACCGAAACTGAGTGGTGCTGGCGTTGGGGGAATATTTCAACGCATTGGACAGCAGATTAGACAGGATGTGCCGCAGCAGCTTTTCGTCCATAGCCAACACCGGAGCCGCCGCCCCTCGGTTCACCACTCGAAACTCGATCGCCTGGTTTGCCTTCAGGTTCAAAGACATTTCCTCCACCAACCCGTTGCAGAACCCTTCCAGGTCAACGGGCCCCGGCCGAAACTGCAACCGCCCCGAGTCCGCCTGCCCCAACACCAACACCGACTCCAACAATTCCGTCAGGTGATGCACCATGGTTTGGATTCGGCGGAGATAGTTGCGACTTTTGTCGGGCCCCCACCGATCGCCATAGTGCTCCAGGGCTTCCGCCGAGGCCAGGATGGTGGTTAAGGGCGTGCGGAATTCGTGGGAGGTCATGGACACAAACTGGGATTTCATGCGGTTCAGATCTTTTTCGGCTTCCAGGGCGCGGCGAATTTCCACCTCGGCCGCCTTGCGGGTGCTGACATCGGCCACCGTGCCCTCATAGCCAATGATTTGCCCCCGCACGTCATAGACCGCTCGGGCATTTTCCACAATCCAGGTGGTGGAGCCGTCCGATCGATAAATTTGAGATTCAAAGGCGATCGCCTGACCATCCGTGGCCAGAATGTGGCAAAACTCATCCCGCCGCTTGGGATCCGCATACAAACTCGCAATTTCCGTAATTCCCGCGATCGCAGCTTCCGGCGAGTCATAGCCCAAAATGCGCGCCAAGGCAGGATTCATGCTGATAAAAGATCCATCCACCGTGGACTGAAAAATTCCCTCCACGGCATTTTCAAAAATGCTGCGATATTTGGCCTCGGCCGCCTCCACTTGCTCGTAGGCATCGGCTAGCTTGCTGCGGGCGCTAAATTCCGCGCGCTGCAGCCGTTCATAGAGATAAACCGACAAATCGCAAACCACACAAATCCAAAACAGCTCCAACAACAGGCCAAAGCGCGATTGGATCGGTGAAGAACGAATGGCCGCCCCGAGCAATTCCCGCAGCCCAAAGGAATGTACCAACGCCAAGGCTTGGGACAACACATGCAGGGGCCAGCGCGCCGGAATTAATGTCGCTTGGGCAAAAAAACCAAAGGCCCACCCAAACAGACGCGGGGGCAACCGGTTCAGGGTCACGGGCGACAACAAAACCTGGCAAGTCTCGGGGACGATTTGGAAGGAAAATAAAAATCCCAAAAATAGAACCCGCAGATGGCGCGCTCCCCAGCGGGTGTCGGATAAATACCAAAACCCCAACAGACTGACCAGGGTGGCCAACCGTGCGGCCACGTTATCCCAACTGAGGGTTTCCTGGCGCAAGACCGATCGCGCCAGGTCTAACACCGCAAAGCTCCAGGAAATCAGCAGCCCTAACCCGAAGGCTAACCGAACCCGAGCTAGCAGGAAGCGATTTTGCCAGCCTTCATAGGACATACGATCGAGATTGCTCCCATCGTCCGCCGCCACATTGACCGCAGCTAAGTATTCGATCGCTGTCCTGACAACCGGAATTCGCTGAAGCCACTGTTGGATCAACCGCGTTACGCGCGCCCGCAACAAGGTTTGCATCAACTACATTAACGACCCTATGAATGGCTCGTACATTAACGACCCTACGAATGGCTCGACACCACCGTCACGATTTCCCTAAACCATTGCCGCAAAATGCTAGCAATCAGGGAACTTCCTGCACCATCGCGGCGAAGTTGGCTTCATCCGCAGTCCAGGCTGACACGACCGAACTGGCCGTGTTTCGTGCAAATTTGCCGATGACCGTTTTGGCGATCGGTTTTGGTCTCGGTTTTGGTCATCGCTTGATCATCGCCCATGAGCCTTCTGATCAATGCCCTAAACAATCCCTAAACAATCCCTAAACAAAACGAAACAACGCTGTCGAGCCGAGAACCTGGACATCGCTAGTGGGCAAAAACCGCCCCCAGCGTGACAATCGCCTGATGACAATCGCCTGATGAGTTGTCTTCTCTAGAATGGCATAGCTTGGGAAGGAGGCGAGATGTCTATTGCGATGGGCGCAAGCTAGATTAAAACTGGGGCTGCGATCGAACCGTGGTGGTCTTTGGTGCGATCGCTCGCCGGGCCTTGTTTGAATAGCCAAGGAGTGCCCAAGCCATGTGCATTTGTATCAACTGCCTCCATATCGATCGCTGCACGACTTACCACGCGGTTGAAGCCCAACATCAACAGGCGCATTTGACGGATTCCCCAGATTTTGAGCCGATCGAACCCAGCATTAATGTCAACATCCGACCGCGTGACAACGAGATTGAAATGGAGTGGGATGTGGTGGGTTGCCAAAGCTTCACGGCTGACCAAGGCCGTTGGGCCCGGCTGCGGCCCGGTGAACTGGTTCCCACCTGATTGGGGACGTTGAGGGAAACCTCATTGGTTTGATATCTATTCGATCGCGGGGAGTTGGCGGTGATCGATCGCGCTCCCCGGTTAATGGTTGGTCGTCATTTCTGATTTTAGGGACTGGTTTTTACGGCTGTTCTTTACGGCTGTTCTTTACGGCTGTTTTTCACGCCTGGTTGCCATTGCTGGTTAGCGTTACCAATTCATCATGACAACCGCAAACCCGACAAACTATTCGCCAAAACCCGCCGGATTCCGAATGGGTTTAATCCGCACATCTTGCCCCAATTGCAATCGTTCACCGGGCAGGGCTTGCAAAAATATTTCAACGGCTTGCAGATAGTCCCGAACCATCTGGATATCTAATTCGTATTTTTTTTCAATTGAAATGGTTAAGAACGGTTGATATTGACCGCTATAGCCATCATCATGCTTATAAGCATTCACCACTTTGCGCATGGCTTCCACTTCCTGAAAACCTGGCAACGTTTCTATTTCGACCTGAAATTCATGCTCAATAATTCGATAGATTTCTGCGATCGTCTTGTGGGAAAGTTTGCGGCGATAGTCGCGATGGGAACCATATTTTTTTTGATAAATTGACCTCACCACCCACTTCAACTCATACTCCACCACAGAATTTAATTCACTTAAAGCGGCTCGTAAGACAATGCCTTCGTAATCTAGCAGTAAACCTGTGGCGCGATCGTGTTCGGCGGCTCCGAAGCGCTGCCATTCTTCAGGGGTATAGGCACGGTTTACGCTGTTGATATTGGCATCATCAACTTTGAAGGCGCGATCGATAAACATGGAAATTGCACTCAATCGCGCGGAAAAGTGCCGAATAGGCATAGGAGCAATTTGGCCGGAGCGATCGGGTTTTGAGTTTTGCAGTCAACTTCTTGAAGTCAACTTTTCATGGTCAACTTCTTGCAGTCAACAATTTGTAGTCAACCATAGCAAGTTTGACAGTAATCACCATTCTATCTTAGCGATCGCGCTCTCCCGCGAATCAGTCAGGAGTTAGGGAAATATGTCCGATTTAATCAAAAATTTAATTCCCAATGGTTGCCATCAATTATTAATCCCCCAAATATCGATCGCTCAAATATCGATCGCCCAGATCAGAAATCAAGATTGCCCTTGCCCCTTTTCGGCTGCGTAACCACCGGAGAAATTTGGCGTTTCTTGCAACTCATGCGGATACCCAACGACCATTACTGCATTGCCATCGATCGGGAGTCCTACTACCTCGACCAACTCCCCACAATCCTAGGAATTTTGCACTACATTGCCATCGTGGCCTAGCCGGATGATGACCGCAACTTCCCAACATAAGGTCAACATTAATCAACCTTTGTCCCCAGGATTTTGCAACAGAAGAATTAGGGCAAAAGTTAGGGCGTGTCGTCAAATCGCCTGAAACCCTGATTCCACCGTTGGCAAATCGTGGGGGACAAGATGCTCAAGCCCCTTGTTACGACGACTGGGACGTGGGCAATCAATCGTTTCCGCCGGATCCTAGGAAATGGCGACAGGCCTTAGGGCAAGGCAGCGGGGGCTAACTCGGCCTGTTGGCGGGCCTGTTGGCTGTTTTGGCGGTAACGTTGGGCCCGATCGCGCGCGGTGGCGGCCCGGCGATCGTCTGGGGTCACCTGCTCCATCAAGTCGGCGGCGGCTTGCCACTGAGTCGCCAGTTCTAGCCACTGTTGGCGCGTTTTGGCCGTTTGCCCCCCAATGGCAGCCGTTTCCGCCAAACGCACGGCTTTCACAAAGGGATCATTGGTGGTGCTGGCGGTGGAGGTGGCCGGCGGGCTGCCGATGGTGATCCATTTCAAATTCCAGGCCATTAACCCCAGCAAGAAGACACTCAAGATCGCTCCCCCGGCGGCTCCAACCCAAAATTGGGTGCGGGCGGCCTTGGCGGGCAAGGTGGATCCAAGGGTGGGTAGGTTGAGGTCTCGTTGGCGGGAGGTGAGATTGCGAAAAACCCACCGGAACCAGTGCGATCGCTTCAGGATCATCAGCTCTGACCACAACAGATCCTCTGGTTCTCGCTGGATCGCCTCTAGCCACAAAAGCTGCTGTTCTTGCACGAGACGGGCATAGAGGGTGACTTTGCGAATTCCTCGGGGGGCCACTTGTTCCAGGATGGCGCGAACCCGCTCGACCGTATGGTCGCGATCGAGGTTTTCCGCTGTGGGTGCTTCACACAACAACTGCAAGCTACCACCCGCAATGATGGCGCGGGTGCGAATTTGGTCGGAAGCCAACTTCTGATTCAGAATCTGGACGATCGCGGCGATGCTGCCACCACAGGCCTGACGATATACATCATCAAACCCGTTATCAGATGTCCAGTCCTGGTCTTGGGAGGGAATCACGAGGGCATCGCCATGGCTGCTTTCAGGACGGTTTTATCATACTCGGGGATCAACCAAGGGGGTATACGTGCGATCGCGCCCCGAGTCCGTACACTTTTGCCAAGGCCTGCGCCAAATCGGCCAATAAATCGTCTGGGTGCTCAAGGCCGATCGAGAGACGCAGCAGGTTTTCTGGGGTGGTGGTTCCGGGCCCCTCGATCGAGGCACGGTGCTCAATGAGACTTTCCACGCCGCCGAGACTTGTGCCCCGGGTGAAAATCTGAAGGGCGGCGGCAACGGCCAGGGCTTCAGGGCGATCACCCCGCACTTGCACCGACACCATGCCCCCAAAGTCTTTCATTTGCGATCGCGCCAAGGCCGCTTGGGGATGATCTGGCAAGCCGGGATAGTGAACCGCCTCGATCGCCGGGTGCGATCGCAACCAGGCCGCCACCTGCCGCCCATTGGCGCAGTGGGCCGCCATCCGCACCGGCAACGTGGCCACGCTGCGCAGGGTCAGCCAGCAGTCAAAGGGAGCTAATCCGGATCCGCCCAGCCGCTGCACCTGTTGCACCCGCTCAAAGGCCGGGGTCAGTTCGCGGGCAATGACCGCCCCGCCGGTTACGTCGCTATGGCCCCCGAGATATTTGGTGGTGGAATGGACAACCCAATCGGCTCCCAATTCCAAGGGCCGTTGCAACAGGGGAGTGGCCCAAGTGTTGTCGCAAATGCAAAGGGCCCCGGCCGCTTGGGCTAACTGGGCGATCGCCCGAATATCCGACAGCTTCAGCAACGGGTTGGAAGGCGTTTCCACCCAAACGGCGCGAGTTTCGGGCGTGAGGGCGGCGGCCACCTGTGCCAAATCCGTGGCATCGACCCAAACCACCGCTAAGCCCCAGGGCTGCAACACCTGTTCCATCAATTGGGCCGTGCCGCGATAGAGATCGCGCGGGGCCACCACCTGCCCGGGCCCGAGGGCTTGCAGCGCTGCCATCATGGCCGCTGCGCCGGAGCTGAAGGCCGCTGCCACCGCGCCGCCTTCGAGGGCGGCCAAGCAGGTTTCGAGCGATCGGCGGTTGGGATGATCTAACCGGCTGTAGAGATAGCCTTGGGGATAGGAACCATCGGCCGATCGCTCGAAGGTGCTGGTGAGATATAGCGGCGGGGCGATCGCTCCCGTGGCGGGGTCGGGTGCGCGGCCCGCATGAATGGCCAGGGTTTCCAGGTGGGGTGCGGCTGGCTCGATCGGGCGATCGGTTGCCTCGGCCGGTTGGCCAGCCGGTTGCTCAGTCGGTTGACCCGTCAGTTGCTCAGCGGGGTTAAATGTTGGGTTTTGCAAGGGAAAGGGCGATTGGGAAATAGGGCATGATACAACTCCTAGTTAACGCAATTAGCGCCACAGGATCACCACAAAAACTGCACCAGCGAACCTAAGACCGATGACCGCTCCCCCTTCTTCCCCCAATTGGCAAACTAAATTTTGGCTGTGGGCCGATCGCGCGCTGATGGCCAATCTGTTTTTGGTGTTTTTGAGCTTTGCTTGGCTGGCGATCGCCGTGGTTGGTCGCAGTCTCCACAAGCCCTTCGGGTTTGATCTGTGGTATTCCCTGTGGCAACCCCTATGGCAGCCGGCCTTGGGCATTCTGATGGCGGGTGCAATTTTAAACGGGATTGGCCGCTGGATTGCAAAACGGCTCGATCGCTCCCAATCTTGAATCAGGAATCCAAGCTTAGCGGCTCAATGCTCAACACTTTAAACACTTAAAACTAAGCACTTAACGCTAAAAACTCAAACCTAAAAACTCAAACCTCAAGCTTCAAGCTTCAAAATTCAAAACTCAAAAGGTCTAGCCCAGACGCGGACTAGACCTTTTTGCTTTCGCTGGCTATTTGAAGACAGGAATCACTCAACAGGTTTTACTCTCAACAGCTAATCAATCGGGTGGACAACGATACACAACTTCAGTCGATCGGGCATCACTTCAGTCGATTCAGACTGCTTTGTTAGCAGCGCCTGTGGTGCGAACCTCACGATTCATGACCTCCCGAATGAGCTAGTTTTATCAACAGCTACCGGTTCGATCGCCGCATGGCGCAAACGCTACTTTAACAACAAGCTTCGGATGCAACACAGAAGAGGAAGTCGTGCCAGTCTCCGGCAGGAGGCACGCACCGGGAACTGTCCTTGGAGAGAAGCGTTTTTTGCTTCTTTCGTACCTTGATTTGAAGATAAACCGGTTCTGAGTCAGCGTCTAGGGAAGTCAACAGAAGTTGACGTTATTTCAACTAGGTTCATAAATCTAGGGATCAAGTACAGCAACCCATGGGAGTCTTGCTCTTGCGGAATGCCAGGAGTTGCAACAAAACAATTACAAAGCTGCCATTTGCAACCACCCGCCAAACGATGGCGATCCCGATCGATCCCCCAGGGCTTTTTCCGATGGCAGTGATGAGCGCAGCCATTCAGCACGATGGGGATTGCAAAGCAGATTCGCCTAGGGAAAATCTGGGTTTCGCAGCCTGAATTGCAGCTTGAATCGCAACCTGAATCATGGGTGGAACGTCATGGGCAATTCACGGCTGAATTTGCCATGGATCGCCACGCAATCACCGCTTTCAGAAGGTGGAGACCAGAAGAGTTTTTGCTCATTATTTGTAAAATTTTCTTTACGACGCATCTAACGAGCCACATCAAACCGGTTGGCAACATTGGGCAAGTCATTGGGCAAGTCATTGAGCAAGTCATTGGGCAAGTCACCTAGCGCCAACGGTCAATGAGCCAACGTCCCAATTCCAAACCCAACCAACCGAGGGCAAAGCTGCCAAAGCCATAGGCCAAGCTCATGGCCCAAGCGCCCGATCGCGCCAGATTTGACGCATCCAAGATGTAGCTAGAAAAGGTGGTGTAGGAACCTAAAAATCCCACGGCAAACAACAGCCGCAATTCGGGATACAGGGGCGATCGATCCGTCATCCACCCCACAAACAGCCCCATCAACACCGCCCCAGACAAATTCACCAAAAACGTGCCGATCGGCCAACTCATGCCCCACAGCCGCGCACAAAGCAGCGACAGATAATAACGCCCCAATGCGCCGGGAATGGCCCCCAAGACCACCGCGATCGGGGCCCGCAGGTCTGGCCGCTCTGAGGCGGCGGCTAACCACTGATGCCACAAATATTTCAAGGGATGCACACTCCCGATCGGCTCAAGAATTTCCTCAAAATCATTACCCTAAAATTCCCAGCCCAGATTCTCAGTCCAGATCTGGATCAACCGAATCCCGATCGAGGTCTTCTGGATTCTCTAGATCTTCCGGGTCTTCGGCCGCATCCTCATCCGGCGGCAGGCTCGATCGCAACTGATTGAGCGCCAACTCCAACTGGGCAGAATTCTGATTTTCCACATCCAACTGAAAGTAGCGGTGGAACTTTTCGCTCACCTGCACCATGGACGATCGCCCATAGCGCCGTTTTTTCACAAAATCTCGCTCCACCAGCTCCTGGACATGTTGATAGGCTCCGGAGCCGCGTAAATCGACCAAATCCGCCATCGGCAGCGGCCCCTTGAGGGCAATGACCGCCAACGTTCGCAACGCCGCCACTCCCAAGTCCGCCGGAATCAGCCGCTCCACCAGGGACTGGAATCGATCGCGCAATTGCAACGTGTAGCAGCCCTTGCGCAGTTCCACCACCTCCAACGCCGTGTCCCGCTGGGCATAGTCGTTCATCAAGTCCAGCAAGGCCTCGTGGGCCAGATCTCGCGCACAACCGGCACAGTCGGCAATCTCCGCCAAACTGAGGGGCTGTCCCTTGAGATACAAAATTGCCTCGATCGTGCTGACCAGCGAGTTTGCCCGTAGGTCGGTTTGTGAATTGGCCAATCCAGACAACGGCGAATCTTCCTTGGTGTTCGTCAATTCTCCATTCAACCAGCACTGATGCCGTGGCGATCGCAATTTTGACCCCAATTTCTCCCCAAAATCCGGTTTTCCGGCCCCCCGAACGAAGAGATTCTAATTAGCTAATTATCACCCAAATTTCGGGGCCAGTTAAGGAATTGGCACTGAACTGTAAAGGGAATTACTTCCGGAGAAAGACATCAAAATTCTTACTAAAAATGTTGATTCGTTTTCCTGATTTCGTTGATTTTTTTCAGAAGGAAGGAGCAGCAACGTTCGAGATGGATTTCTTCCTATGCGCCTGTTCCCTTCTGCTTCGATGCTGCTCGGTTTGTGCCTAGCGGTTGCGCCATCGCTGCCGGCGGGCGCAATGGCTCCCTTGGTTTCCGAAACCCAAATGACCAATCATCAAGAACTGTCCGTAGAGGCTGCACCCACTGTGGTGCGGCGCACTCGGAACTCGCACCGGGGCAGCGGCCGCCGCGATTTTGTGCGGTATGTGTTCGCCAATCCTGTGAGCTAAGGATCGTTTGATGAAGCCTGTAATTGGGGGGTTGATTCCGTTTTCTTTCTAGGATTTTGTTATGCAATTTCCGAGAATTTGATTCCATCAAAAACGGAATTTTCAACCCTCCACCAATCAGCGTTAGTCAGAATTAGCTAAAGCATGTTTGCGGTTCGTTTAGCCAGTTCAGTCTGGTATCCAGTAATTCTGAATTGGGTGTGGTGGAGTGTGGTTTTGGGGCGACAGTTCTGAGAGAACTAAACCAGATCAGAACTGCTGAGAATGACTCCCCCAATGCGTTACGGCGATGATTGGCTTCTGCAATGGTTAATTGCCGGTTGCCAGTGGCCAGTGCTGATGACCCGTCGCTGTTTTGTTGATTCTGTTTTGTTGATGCTGGTTTGTTGATGCTGGTTTGTTGATGCTGGTTTGTTGATTCTGGTTTGTTGATTGTTATTGCGTTGATTGCCGTGGTCGCGGTGGATCGAGGCGAATCGAGGTGGATCGTGATCGATCGCCCTGCTCGGAGCCAATTTCGAGGGGCGCATCGAGCGATTAGCCTCGATTTGCCGTTTCGCCAAGTTGGGGACAATCGGGATCGATCGAGACTTTTTCTCTTTCGGGCAGGGCAGCCAAAATCCGGAACCATCGAAGGCTGAAACCCTGAAAACTACCACTACCAAAGCATTTCAGCTTCTCAAGTCTTTTGTCGGGGAACCGCTTCCCTTGTGCTTCCAAACCGATCCAGGGATCGGGCTGTTCCTGATAGGATCGGAGTATGGCAACCATCACCATTCGCGGCGTTCCCCACAGTTACCGGCTCGATCCCGATCGCCCCACCCGCTGGGCTTTGGTCTTTGTCCATGGCTGGCTGCTCAGCCGCCACTATTGGCAACCCCTCATTGACCAATTCCAGCCCCATATCCCCTGTTTGTCCTATGACCTGCGCGGTTTTGGGGCATCCCAACCCACCCAACCCCAGCAATTTGCAACGCCGCGCGAGCGTTACCAGAACTACGCCCCGGCAGCCTATGCCGAAGATTTAAATCGGCTGCTCGAGCATTTGGGAATTGAGACCGCCTGGATTGTGGGTCACTCCCTCGGCGGGGCGATCGCCCTGTGGAGCGCTCACAAATTTCCCGATCGGATTCAAGGGGTCATTTGCCTCAACTCCGGTGGCGGCATTTATCTCAAAGAAGAATTTGAGCGCTTTCGGGCCGTTGGCCAGCGCTTGGTGCAATTTCGGCCCCAATGGTTGCGGGCCTTTCCGGGTCTCGATTGGGTCTTCAGCCGCGACAGCGTGGCCCGCCCCGTAGACCGCCAATGGGGTCGGCAGCGACTGATCGACTTTGTGACCGCCCATCCCGAAGCGGCCCTCTGGACTCTGTTGGAGTCCACCACCGAAGCGGAAGTTCATCGCTTGCCCCAGGTGGTGGCTCAGCTCACCCAGCCGGCCTACTTCATTGCCGGAAACCAAGATTCTGTGATGGAGCCGCGCTATGTGCGCCACTTGGCCAGCTTCCATCCACTGTTTGACATGTCGGGCGAAAACCTGCGGGAAATTCCCGATTGTGGACATATGGGCATGGTGGAACAGCCCATCCCGATCGCCCAAGAAATTAAAACCATCTTGCAACGCCACGGGGTCGATCGGTGGCTGCAAAACCAACCCGAAGCCCTGAAAAACGTCTAGGCCCGAATCGGAGACCATCGGAGACAAGGGGCTGAAGCCCCTTGCCCCCAAACGCACAACCTACACCCGACCGCGCAGGAATTGGGCCATTTCATTCGGAGTGGGCGAGTTTTCCAGCGCCACTTCTTCCGTGATGCGACCCTCTTGGTAGAGATTAAACAGCGCCTTATTCATGGTGATCATGCCGTCAAACTCTGACTTCAGCATCACCTGGTTAATCTCCTCCATCTCGCCCTTGATGATGTATTCCTTAATCGCATCCGTGGCGATCAAGATGTCGTGGTAGGCCGCTCGTTTCCCGTCGGTGGTTTTGCACAACCCTTGGGCAATGATCGCCACCAACGATTCGGCCAAACTCACCCGCAGGGCCGCGTGCTCATTGGGGGGAAACATCCCCAACACCCGCTCGATTGTCTTGATGGCGCTGTTGGTGTGCAGGGTTCCACAAACTAAGTGACCCGTTGAGGCCGCCTTCAGGGCAATTTTCATCGTTTCCGCATCCCGAATTTCCCCCACCAACATGATGTCCGGGTCTTGGCGCAGGGCCCCCTTCAGGGCGTTGAAAAATTGCCGCGTGTGCCGCCCCACTTCCCGGTGCTTGATCAGGGATTTTTGGCTGATATGCACAAACTCCACCGGATCCTCGATCGTGATGATGTGCTTTGCCATGTTCTTGTTGATGTAGTCGAACATGGCGGCCATGGTGGTGGACTTCCCGGAACCCGTGGGCCCCGTCACCAAAATCAAGCCCTTGTGGTAGTGACAAACATCCCGAAACACGGGCGGCAAATTAAGCTGCTCCATGCTCAAAATGGTGGCCCCAATCAGCCGCAACACCATGGCCGGGCCCGCCAACGAATCAAAGCAGCTAATCCGAATCCGCACGAAACCCAGATCGGCAGCTCCGTCATAGTCCAAGTTTTCTTGGAAGAAGGCGATATCTTCTTCGCTCATGATTTCCCCCAACCAACTCATGAAGGTGTCGAGGTCGGTGGTGGGATAGTCCAGAGGCACGATGTCACCGCGCTTCCGGAAGCGGGGCACTTCGTTCACTCCCAAGTGAATGTCGGAGCAGCCTTCTTCGTCTGCCCGCTTCACGATGTCAATCATCGTCGGCTGACCGGGAGAGGGCTTGCGCTTCGCAGGAGGTGCGGCCACTTGGGCCGCCACCGGAGCGCTGGGAGGCCCTGACTGCACCACGGTGGACGGTGGCGCGGGGGTGGTGACCGTGTTGGCGGCAGCGGGCGGCGGGGCCATGGGGGCCGGCGGGGGAGCCACGCGCGGCGGGGCCATGTTGATCGGGAGGGTTTGCTCGTTGTTCCCGATCGGGGGAGGCGACGGAGGACGACCAGCAACCGGCGGCGGCGGCGGCGGGGCCACCCGAGGCGGTGGTGGCGGCGGCGGCGGGGGAACCGGGGGACGGGAGGCGTTCGTCATGGTCGTTTCCTCGTCGATGTCCTTGAGTGCGTTGAGCCAGTTGGGTGGTTGAGGTCAACTGGGCCGAAGTGGCGTTGAGAGAATGCGATGGTGTGATTGATCCGCCCTGGGGAAATCGCCCTGGTGATCTTCACGCTGGGGAAGTCACGCTGGGGAAGTCACCCTGGGGAAACCACCCTGGGAAAGGGCATGAGAAGACTTCGGGATTTAGATTACGAGAAGTCTGCGGGTCGATCGCCCGCTCATCGGTCAGGATTGGGGGCGATCGGGGCTAGTCACGCCGCAGCATGACCTGTTGTTTATTGTGGCTCATTGTTGGGCCAGACGGTGCATCAATCATCACTGAATCGGGATCAGCAATCTCACTCTCAAAATCGACCGAAATTCAGACAATTTAGACATTTTTTGAAAACACTGGTGCATTTTTAACTCAGTATTTATACGGGGCGTAATGTGGCAATTTTCTAGATGCATTGAGTTCACTGTTGATTAACCCTCAATCACCAGGAGCCGGAAGAAACCTATGATGAACCCCCATGGACTGACCCCAACACAACCAAGGGGCCCATCGATCGAACTGATGCGGCACTGATGCGGCACTGATGCGGCTGCACGGTCAGATCAACGCTGATTCATAATCAGTGCATTCGCAGGCACACAAAATTCACGAGCACGCTCAGTTCTTGAACGATTAACCAACCAACAAATCTCAAGATTTCATCAAAATTGCATCAAAGATCTCAAGATCTCAATCAACAGATCATCAAGACCAACGATCGACCGGTTCCCGAACGAATTGCCAAAGCGCTGGCCAACAAGATGGCGGGATAGATTTTTCAGACTTGGGCGGAGGGCAAAACAAATGAAGGTGGCCTATTTTGATTGCCCAACGGGGCTGGCGGGGGATATGTGCTTGGGGGCGCTGCTGGATGTGGGTGTGCCCTTGGATTATGTGCGATCGCAGCTCGATCGCCTGGGAATTGCCGAGGAATATCGCCTCAGCAGCCAAACCATGCACCACAACGGCCAGCGAGCCTTGAAAGCGATCGTGGAGTGGCGATCGCCCGGTGGTTCCTTTCAAGTGGAAAATCCCATGGATGAACCGGGGGAAGGGACTGAACAATCCGCCCGCTCACCTGAGGCTCGGGGAGATCACGGACATGAGCATCACAAGCATGACTATCGTGGGCATGAGCATCACGGGCACGGGCATCACGGGCACGAACACGATGATCATGACCATAGCCCCGATCACCATCATCCCCACCACGATCCCCACAACCATCCCACCCATCACCACAGCCGCCGTTGGCCAGACATTGAGGCCATGCTTCTGAATTCGTCGCTACCCGATCGGG
The DNA here is from genome assembly GCF_043235035.1 of Limnothrix redekei LRLZ20PSL1. Classification (NCBI taxonomy): domain Bacteria; kingdom Bacillati; phylum Cyanobacteriota; class Cyanophyceae; order Pseudanabaenales; family Pseudanabaenaceae; genus Limnothrix; species Limnothrix redekei. The sequence continues at coordinate 30,706 of NZ_JAZAQF010000044.1, forward strand.
TGGTGCAATGGAGTCGATCGATCTTTTGGCAGTTGGCCCAAGCGGAAGGGGCTGTTCATGGCATTGCGCCAGAACAGGTGCAGTTCCACGAGGTGGGGGCGATCGATGCGATCGTGGACGTGGTGGGAACCTGTTTGGGGCTGGATTGGCTGGGAGTTGAGCGGGTTTTCTGTTCCGCTTTGCCCACAGGCGGCGGCACGGTTTGGGCAGCCCATGGGCGATTGCCCGTGCCGGTTCCGGCGGTGTTGAAGCTGTTTGAAATGGGACAAGTGCCGGTTTATGCCAACGGAATCGATCGGGAATTGGTGACCCCCACGGGAGCCGCGATCGCCGTGGGACTGGCCCAGGGGTTCGGGTCGCCGCCGGCCATGACCCTTCAGCGGGTGGGGTTGGGCGCGGGCCAGCGATCGCTCCCGTTGCCCAACATTATGCGGCTGTGGTTGGGAGAATTGGCAGCGCCCGCCGGTTTGTCGGCTCCGTTGGCGCGATCGGCCCCTTTGCCCCCGCCGATTGTGCCCCTGCCCCTGTCTCGGAGCGATCGGGGCCCGCAGTCTCCGGCTCCAGGAGATCGCCCCGAGAGGTCTCCCCAGGCCGCCCAGCCGCTGCCATTGACATCAGAGCAGTGTTTATCGAGTCAATTCGGCCCAGCTTTGCCAGGGCCGGAGAGCCTAGCTAGTCCCTACGATCCTGACCTGGAAACGGTGGCGGTGTTGGAAACCCAAATTGATGATTGCAGCCCCCAGGCGATCGCCTATGCGATCGAGCGGTTGTTACAGGTGGGGGCCTTGGATGCCTTTGTGCAGCCCGTGACCATGAAGAAATCGCGGGCCGGCGTGGCCATCACGGTGATTACGCCCCTGGATCGATTCACCGTCTGTGAGGATGTGTTGTTTCAAGAAACCACCACGATCGGGATTCGTCGATCGTTTCAACAGCGCCGTGTTTTGCCGCGTCATTTGGAAGTGGTGGACACGGACTATGGCCCCGTTCGGGTGAAGGTGGCTTGGCAAGATGAAACCCGCAAAATTGTTCAAAATGTTCACCCAGAGTTTGAGGATGTGGCCGCTTTGGCACGCGATCGAGCCATTTCTTGGCTGGATATTCACCGAGCGGCTTGGATTGCTTGGGAACAGGCGCGCCGGGCTACGGAGGGCGATCGTTAAAATTCTGCAAGTCAATCATTAAGGTTCTGCAAGTCAAGAAAGTGATGTAAGTCAAGTTTTGATCAAGGCAAGTTTTGTTCAATCAAACCTTGTATTCAATCAAACCTTGTAAGAAATGATTTGGATTCTTGGATTGTTGATCGCGATCGAGACCCTGCCACCCAGTTCCACCACCATCCCAGACCCGTGATCTCGCCATGTATGACGAACTTTTTGCAACCATCAGCGCCCTAGTGATGTGTCATTCGCCCAGCGGGGCCGAACAGGAGGTCGATCGCTGGTTAATCGCTCGTGCCCAGGCTCTGGGGTTGACCTGGAATCAAGACGAGGCCGGTAATTTGATTTTTGTGATTCCCGGGCGCGATCGCACCGCCAAGCCGATCGCCATCACGGCCCACAAGGATGAGATCGGCGCGATTGTCAAAGGTGTTGAGTCCGATGGGCGGGTGCAGTTGCGCAAGCTGGGCGGGGCTTTCCCTTGGGTCTATGGCGAAGGGGCGATCGATCTGTTGGGCGATCGCCAAACCATCACCGGCGTACTCAGTTTTGGATCGCGCCATGTGTCCCACGAGTCCCCCCAGCGGAATTTGCAGGACAACCAGCCCCTGACCTGGGAGCGGGCTTGGGTGGAAACGGGTCGGATCCCTGCTGAGTTGGCCGCAGCGGGCATTCGGCCCGGCAGCCGCGCCGTGGTGAGCAAACACCGCAAACAACCGTTGCGCCTGGGCCCGAACCAAATCGCCAGCTACACCTTAGATAACGTGAATTCGGGTTAAGCAGGGAGTTCAATGCCTAGTGTCGCTAGGTCAAGAGTGGGCTTCTTGGGCTGATGGCAGTAAGCAATCAGCCCACTGAGCAAATGCACAAAGCCACTGACTGGACTG
>NZ_JAZAQF010000035.1:0-30846 GCF_043235035.1 Limnothrix redekei LRLZ20PSL1
TACATAGGCCGTGTTCTCAGTAATTTTGTGACCCCAAGCGATCGCTCGTATTTACGGGCGATCGCTTTGCTGTGTCTGGATGTTGGTGCTGCGATTCACCACAGCATTTATATTGACTAGAGGGAACTGTTGCGATTAATCAACGGTTTCCATCCTCCGGCCCCTTGATTGCCCCACAGACCAAGGGTTTCCAGTTCTTTTCCCCATTCGATTTTGTCCCCCATCCTTCCGCCCTGGCTTTTGGAGCGCGTCCCTATGCAAAAGGCAACACAACTGGTTTCCCGCCGCTGGTCACAGTGGTTGATGGCCACGCTGGGATCGTTGGTGCTTTGTGCGATCGCCTGGATCGCCGCACCGGCCCCCGCCCAAGCCTTCGACAACCCCGACCTGCTGCCCAAGGAGTTCACCACCGTTGTGGACTTGGCCAACCAGTTGCCCAGTGGCCAAGAGCAAAAACTCGCCCAAACCCTGGCGGACTTTGAGGCGGAAACCGGCTGGAAATTGCGTGTTTTGACCCAATTTGACCAAACGCCCGGCCTGGCCGTGAAGCGGTTTTGGGATGTGGACAACAAAACCCTGCTGGTGGTGGCCGACTCCCGGGGGGGCAACTTGCTGAACTTCAATGTGGGTGGCGATTTTTATAGTGTCTTTCCGCGCACCTTTTGGATTGAGCTGCAAACCCGCTACGGTAACCAGTTCTTTGTGCGCGAAAACGGGGAAAATCAGGCGATCGTCCAATCCTTGGAATCGGTGATGGGTTGCCTGCGCCAAGGGGGCTGTCAGTTTGTGCCCGGTTTGCCCCAGGAGCAATGGATCCTAACCCTGGTGACTTCGGTGCTGGGCGGCGTGATTTGTGGTTTTGCGGCCCACCCGCGCAAGGCCGGCGAATGGATTTCCTGGCAATGGGCGCTGATTTTGTCGCCGCTGTGGGGCATTTTGTTCATCGCCTTTGGCATTGGCCCGGTGGTGACCCGCACGGCGGACTGGCTGCCCCTGGTGCGCAACATTGCCGGATTCGCGATCGGGGCATTGGTGGCCTTCCTGTCGCCGGTCTTTGGTCGCCCCCCTTCAGAGGCCGAAACTTAGGATCGGGCAACAAAACCCAGTTTTGGGGCTGAAGGTTAACTAACCGTTTTCTAGCAATCGTTTTTTAGCGATAGTTTTCTAGCGATCGGTGCTCCAATTCAGCATCGGGGCGATCGCGATCGTTGCCACCGTGCCTTGGGTGGGTGAAATTAGAGCAGGGTTGGGGCCATGGCCCGCCCAAGCTGAGTTGGCACGAGTTGTTGATGATGGAGTGGCATATCACGGACGCACAGAGCCTGGCTCTGATCGATCGGGAGTTGGGCGATCGGGGCGATCGTTCACCGGCAGAGTACGAGATGGTGCGTCGGGTGATCTATGCCACCGCAGATTTTGACTATGCCAGTTGCCTGAGTTTTTCTGAGCGATCGCTCAGTGCGGGCGCGGCGGCCCTGGCAGCTCGGACAACGGTGATTGTGGATGTGCCGATGGTGCAGGTGGGGATTGCCCCTGCCATTCAGGCGACCTTTGCCAATCCGGTGTTTTGTGCCACGGAGGCGATCGTGCGGCCGCAACAGGCCCTGACCAAGGCCGCTTGGGGAATTCAAACCCTGGCCCGGCGTTACCCGGAGGCCATCTTTCTGGTGGGCGAGTCGCAAACGGCCCTGCTGGCACTGATTGAACTGATTGAGGCGGAAGAAATTAACCCGGCCCTGGTGATTGCCACCCCGGCCGGGTTTGTGGAAGTGGACACCACCAAGGCCCGATTGCGCGATGCCCAGGTGTCCCACATTTGCGTGGAAGGTCGCAAGGGCAGCCCGATCGTGGCGATCGCGGCCATGGGCGGGCTGGTGGATTTGGCTTGGCAGGCTTACGGGCCCAAGGCAAAGGGGCGCTAACCGGTTTGCAGGGCGGCGGCCTCTTGGGCTAAGCGATCGCTCAGCAGGCTGTAGTTCCGCTGGGCCCGCTCATGCTGCGGATTGAGGGCGATCGCCTGGTTATAGGACTCGATCGCCTCGGGGTAGCAGTCTAAACGCACCAGCACATTGCCCCGGCTGTACCAAGTTTCCGGGTCGGCGCGATCGAGGTCGATCGCCTGGTCATAGCTGCTGAGGGCGGCGGCAAACTGGCCCAACTGGGTGAGCACAATACCGCGATTGTGCCAGGCGCTGGCGTTTTGACCGTTTAGCTCGATCGCCCGATCATAGGCTTGCAGGGCCTCTTGGGGCCGTTGCAGCCGCGCCAGGGCATTGGCTCGGTTATACCAAGCTTCGTGGCTATCGGGATTCAGGGAAATCGCTTGGTTATAGGACTTGAGGGCTTGATCGGTTTGCTGCAACTTACTGAGGATTAATCCCTGATGCAGCCACAGTTCCGGGTGATTGGGATTCAGGGCGATCGCCTGGTGGTAGGAGGTGGCGGCTTCTTCAAATTTGCCCAGCCGCATCAGCACCAGCCCGCGATTGTGCCAACTTTCGTAGCTGTCGGGCTTCAGGCGCACGGCTCGATCGTAGGCAGCAATCGCGGCTGGATAGCGCTGCAATGCTTCCAAAACCACCCCTTTTCCCCACCAAGCGGCGTAGCAGTCCGGCTGTTGCTCGATCGCCTTGTCATATTCCGCCAAGGCCCCTTCCGGATCGCCGTTACGGAACAGTTGTTCAGCCCGATCGGCGATATTATCGGCATTCGCGGGCAACGCCGTGGGAGCCAACATCGGCATCTGTTGCATCTGCAAAGACACCAACTGCTCCACCAAAGTGCGCAATTCCTGCTGAATTTGCGGCTGAATCAAAGCCAGCAATTCCTGAGGCGCTTTTTGCGTAAATTCTTGGATGATGTGCGCCTTTTGGCGATCGGCTTGACCCGCCAAAATTTGCATATTTGAAATAAATTCCTTCTCCAGTTCCGCAATTTGGTGACGCGAAACCCGGCGATCGCTGGCCAACCGTTCTTGAAACTGGGTTAGTTCCTGGTTGGCAGTTCCCTTGACAGCGGCCACATGGGTTTCCAGCTCATGAATCAACGCAGCGGCTGAGATTTTGGTGCGTTCCACCTGGTCTTGCAGGTCTTGCAGGCTGCGATCGGCCCGATGGCGAGCCAGCTTCACCCGGGCTTCCAAATCGCCCAAATCCTTTAGGCTGTGGCGCACCGACTGCACCAAATGATTCACCACCTTGCGTCGCCCCAACCAGAGGGCCGCCGTCATGGCCAAAGGAGCCGTTCCCAAAGCAATCAGCAACCAACTGAGGCCCCCAAGGGTGCGCTCCAGGCCGATCGCTTCTCCGGTGCTGACGTTGGCGGTGGCAAAGGTCAGGTCGGCGCGGTCGGTGGTCTCGGCCGCGGCGATCGGGGCTTCGGGTTCCGCCAAGCTGGCACAGGTGGCCTGGGGTTGGCCCGCGTCGGTCACAGGGCAAGGAACCGGGGTTGTGGCGCGGGTCACGGCTTGGGCGGGGCTGGCCGCCAAGGCCAGAGGAGCCACCAAGGGAACCGCCAGGGCCGGACCCCAGACCGCTGCCCGGCCCCGATCGCCCGTTTCACCAAAATTGCTGCGGGAAGAACTCATGTAGACAGCCTCCGAACCCGTTGCGAGTCAATTGCGAGTCGATGTTGATCCCCGGCTCTGACCGAGTGACTAGCTATTGTTTCGGAGGCGATCGTCCTAAATCCGGGAGTCCTTGGGTGTGGCAGCCAGTGGCCGATCCAGCACCCTGGCCACCCCTTAGCTCAACCCCTTAGCTCAACTAACTCAGCTCAACTAACTCAGCTCAACCAACTCAGCAACAAACGCGGCGCAGGCAGCACCACCAATACCAACACCGCCAAGGCCAAAAAGCCCAATCCATCCCGTCGATCGTCCAGTGGGGTCACATCGTCCAAAGCCGGTTGGCTAATGGCAGGCAAAAAGAAGACCAACAGGGCCAGCGCCAGGAATTCGCTGCGGGCCAAGGCCAGGGCCAACACGGCAAATCGGGTGATGTGTCCCACCAGCATGGCTCCTTGGGTTCCCAACATGGCGCGGACAATGCGCCCCCCATCCAAGGAACCGAGGGGCAACAGGTGAAAGGCCCCTAACCAAAGGCCGATGTAGCCCGCCAGGGCGATCGGGTGAAGGGCGATCGCCTTGCCGGGCGTGAGGGCCGCGCCGAGGGTGGCTTTGCTAATTAGGGTCAGGGCGATGGAGTAGCTAGGATCGATCGAACGCCAGTTCAGCAACCCCGAGCCGGGCAAAGGATTCACCACCGTGGAGTGGGCCAACCCCCAAACCAACAGGGGCAGGGCCACCAACAGCCCCCCGATCGCCCCCCAAAAGCCCACATCAAACATGGCACGGCGGTGGGGCATGGGCGATCGCAGGGGCGTGAACGCGCCCAGGGTTCCCAGCAGGGCCGGAATCGGAATGAACAGCGGCAACGAAACGGACACCCGATGGCGCTTAGCGGCCCAGTAGTGCCCCAGTTCATGGGCCCCCAAAACCAACAACAACCCGATCGCGTAGGGCGCACCGGACTGAATAAAGGCCCAATCTCGCACCAAATCTAGCTTCGGGTTCCGCAGCATCTCCGCCCCCATCAGGGTCATGGACAGCAGCGACAACCCCAGCAACCCCACCGACCAAACCACCTGTTTCCAGAGGGGCGGTTCTTTGCTCAGGGCCTGGCCCAAGGGCGTGCGTTGGGGATTCGGAACCAGGGCAAAGAAGGGCTTACCGTTTTGCCCTTCTTGGAAAATCACCAGGAATCGATCGCTAAACTTTTGGCGAATTTTGTCGCAAACCGTCCGGTAAGCCAGGGCCGGTTCCGCCCGCAATTGCCCATAGCAGAGGGCCGCTTGGGGACGATGTTCCACGCTGCTGAGGTAAAACACCGACCAGGGAAAGCAATCTTGCAGGCTGGCTTCTTCGGTGCGATCGAGCAGACGGGGCGAAATTTTGGCAGAGCCAAGGGCTTGGGCCAGGGCCAGGGCTTCGGCGGGACTGCTGGGATCCGCCAGCACCGAAATGGGGGATTCCAAATCCCCATTGGTGGGCTGTTGGGGCCGGGCCGATCGCCCCTGTTGCACCAACCACACATAAATCAACGGACAGGCAATAAACGGCGGCAGGGCCAACCAGGGCGGCACGGGCTGGCCGGGGCCATTGGCCAGCGTCCAAGCCGTCCAAATCAAGGCCGGAGCCATCATCACCAACCACAACACCCACACGGAGGCGCGTGTGATGCCGCTAACGCTCTGGCGGACAATAAAATATGCGACGATGCCGATCAACACTAGCCAAACAATCATCTGATGCCCAAGCCACCGCAGGCTGTTTTCGATTCGATCTATGCCTTTCCGCCCAACCGCGACACGTTAGGCGGGACTGCTTATTTCATTGTAGGAAACTCGATCAACCCTGCTGACTCGGCCGACCATAATGGCCTACCGGCCAATTCATCAAATTCATCAGTTCCATCCGCTCATCAGCCGACTGGGTTCAAGCAACCGACTGATGATCCTACTCAATCGGTTCATAATCTGACGAATCCAACGGATCCAACGGATCCAACGGATCCATCAGATCACTCAAATCATTCAGATCATTCTTCAGCTCATCAACTGCCAGGCAATATTCTGATCGATTGTCCACCTTGGCATGAGGAAACGGCAGATTTTTTAACCCAGCATGGGGGAGTGCGTTGGTGGATTTTTACCCACCGCAGTTCCTTTGGCCCCCTGCAAACCGTGCGGGCCTTGCATCGGGCCTTCAGCAATCCGGCCACAACCCTTGAGGAGGGCGAGCCGGCCGCCCAGTCCGCGGCCGCCCGCTGCGAATTGGTGGTGCAAGAACAGGAGGCCTATCTGCTGCCTAATTTGCCGGTAACCACGTTTCGGGAAGAAGTGACCCTGAGTCCAGAACTGCGCGTGATTTGGACTCCGGGCCACACGCCCGGCTCAGCCTGCGTTTGGCTCGATCGGGCGGGGGGCATTTTGTTTAGTGGTCGTCATCTGTTGCCCACGCCCCAGGGGGAGTTGATGCCCCTCAAAACCGCCAAAACCTTCCATTGGTTCCGCCAACTACGATCGGTTCAGGCCTTGATCGATCGCTTTTCGCCGGTCAACCTGGCCCATTGCTGCCCGGGGGCCAGTGTGGGCTTTTTGCGCGGGGCCCTGTCGGTCGATCGCGCCTATGAACGGCTGACGACCTTGAACTTGGCGGCCGCTAAGCTGGATCCGGTTGCGCTTCAGTCGCCGAGCCTGAGCGAAACACCTGACCAATGATGTCTTCGATCGGGGGTTCCGTCACGCTCAGGTCTTGCACCGGCAACTGCTCCAGCAGGCGGGCGATCGTTGGGGTCAGCACCTCTCGTCGCACCAACAGTTGCACCGATCGCCCCTCGATCGCCACCACCTCCCCAAAATCCTGAAGTTGGGCCGTTGTCATCGGTTGGGCCAACTCTAACCGCACTTCTCGATAGGGCGCGAATCGATCGACCAACCCCGAGAGGCTGCCGTCATAGATCGACGACCCCTCATGAATCAACAACACCCGATCGCATAGGGCCGTGATGTCGCCCATGTAGTGGGACGTAAGCAAAATCGTCGCCCCATAGCGCTCGTTATATTCCCGCAAGAAATCCCGCAAGTTGGCCTGGGCATTCACATCCAGCCCCAAGGTCGGCTCATCCAAAAACAATACCGCCGGCCGATGGAGCAGCGCCGCCAGCAACTCCGCCTTCATCCGCTCGCCCAAAGACAGCTTACGCACCGGCTGCGTCAGTTTGGACTCCAGCGCCAACAGTTCGCTCAGCTCGCCCACCCGCTGGGTCAATTCCCGATCGCTCAGGCCATACACCGCCCCATTAATCCGCAACGAATCCCAGGCGGGCAAATCCCAAATTAATTGTTGCTTTTGCCCCATGACCAGGGCAATTTGATGTAAGAACGCCGACTCTCTGGCAAAGGGTTCATGGCCTGCCACCCGTACCCGACCGCCGGAGGGATAAATCAGCCCCGCCAGCATTTTCAATGTGGTGGTTTTGCCGGCCCCATTGGCCCCCAAAAAACCCACCACCTCGCCGGGGGCGATCGAAAACGACACGGACTTCACCGCCTCGATCGTGCGGTAGCGTCGTCGCCAAAAGTGGGCGATCGTCCCTTGCAGCCCTGGCGCTTTCAGGGCCACTTGATAGGACTTTTGCAGCCCCTCTGCTACCAACATCCCCATGATTAATCTCCCGTATTCGCACAAACCCAATTCAACTCGCAAAAACCAGCACAAAGCTCAAAGAGGCCAAACCAAGCTGCCCCAAGCGAAACCACTGAGCGATCGGCGCTCCTAGCGTTCACCGGTCACAACTCGCGATTACAGCCGATGATGAAAACGACTCGTGGCCCAATTGAACATGTAACCACACACTTCAGAGATTGAGGTAATCCAGACCATTAGCCATCACAACCCACCACGGTCTGAGTATCCAGTCTGAGAATAAATTCCTGAATATTTACAAAACATTTACGAGATAATTACAATATAGTTACAAACTTTTGATGAAGTTTTCCTAAGATCAATACAAAGTTTTTCCAAAAAAATCAACTGCAATGTTCAAAGACTCGCAATATATCAATCGCGGTTCCTTGGAGGGTGCTAAAATTCCGTATTTAGGCACTGTTGTTTGTTAGGATTTTTCAATCTTTGAAATTAATCGCATTACTTTCCTTAACAACCACTCACGCCAACGCCAAGACCTGATCTCCCTTGGTGATCCCTTGCCCAAACCCTCTCCGGGCCATTTTCTAACCCCTGTTGAGCGACCTGGAACCCCATCAAGCCACCCGCTTTTGACGTTTCAAAGCACCTCAACATAACTGACACGAAGGTTATGTCTAGCCATCTTGCAGGAGCTTAAAAATCATGCACTTTATGAGCGATCTGGGTATTGATCTTATTTCTATGATCCATTACCTGCAATCCCAGACCCTAACCCATGAGGAAATGAGTTGGGTACGAAGCCTAAATATTCAACAAATTGTTGAGCTGGCTTCCCAAAAGGGCTATCACCTTGTGGGTAGTGATTTGATCAATTCTGACCCAATTCAATTGAAATAGTTGTGGGCGATCGTTGTCGGTAATTTCATCGGCGGCTGTATTAGCGATCCCAAGCAACCTCATCTCAAGCGATCTCAAGCGATCTCAATAGACATAAGACCTGGGCGAGGCATCGCGATCGCGCCCTTTCTAATCTCGCAGTCGTTCTTGAAAAACGCCTCAACCCGTGTTTTGTCACGGAATGCTTTAGCCAAGCAATGCCTTGAGCTAAGCAATTCAATAACAACGATCGCACCACAGCAAGCGTGATCGTTGTTATTGAATCGTCTCAAAAAGAATAGTCTCAAAAACCATCGATTTAGAATGACGGGCGGTTGCTCAAGCCACCCGTCGTTTCTAAGGGTCTGGCAGCGACTGAGGCAGCCTAGGCGGCGCTGTCGGCGGTTTCTAGATTGAACAGCACTTGCAGGGTTTGCATGGCCTGCTGGCGGGCTTCAATGTCTTGCTGGGCTCGCAGTTGCACCATGGGATCGTGCAGAATTTTGTTGACGATGCCACGGGTGAGGGCTTCGATCGTTTCCTGGTGCTTTTCGGCAAATTCTGACCCCAGGCGAGACAGGGCTTTTTCGAGTTCTTGGGTGCGGATGGTTTCGACTTTGCGGCGCAGGCTGTCGATGGTGGAAACGGTGTCTAGGGATTGCAACCAGGCTTCAAAGGCTTCGGCTTCTTCGTCAAGCAGGGCTTCGGCTTCGATCGCCATTTTGCGGCGGCTTTCGTGGTTTTGGGCCACCACTTCTTTCAAGTCGTCCACGTCAAAGGCTTGCACACCGGGCAATTCATTCACATCGCTGGCAATGTTTCGGGGCACGGAGATATCAAAGAGCATCAGCGATCGATGCTCGGGCAGGATGGCTTCCAGCTTGGCGCGATCGAGAATAGGTTCCGTGGCGGAGGTGCTGGTGAACACGAGGTCTGAAGCGGCGATCGTGCTCATCATGCTCGGCAGGGGATGCAGATTCAGCTTCGCATCCGGAAAGCGGCGAGCCAGTTCTTCTGCCCGTTCGAGCGATCGGTTGACGATCGAAATTTGGGTTGCACCCTTGGACAGCAAATGTTGCACCAGCAGGCGAGACATTTTGCCGGCCCCAACAATGGCCACGCGACAGGGCGACAAATCCGGCACTTTCAGTTGCGCCAATTCCACGGCGGCGGAACTGATGGACACGGCTCCCGTGCCGATGCTGGTTTCAGTGCGCACACGCTTACCGGCGGTGATTGCCTGTTTCAGCAATCGATTCAGGATGCGGGCAATTCCCTTGTAATCTTGGCCGAGTTTATAGGCGTTTTTCACCTGCGAGAGGATCTGACCTTCGCCAAGCACCAAGCTATCCAAACCGGCCGCCACCCGCATCAGGTGCATCACCGCATCCTGGCGCAACAGAACAAACAGGTGGTGGCGCAAGGCTTCCAAGGGCAGCTTACTGCGCTCTGCCAAAATTTCAACCACTTCCTGCACGCCGCGATCGACCTCACTCAGAACGCAATAGAGTTCTAGTCGGTTGCAGGTGCTGAGGATCGCCACTTCTTCCACATGGGAGCAACTCCTTAAGCTGGCGATTGCTGCCTCGACCTGTGGTTCGGGAATGCTCAATTTTTCGCGCACTTCAACCGGAGCCGTCTTGTGGCTCAGTCCGATCACAGCAATATTCATATGGCCTCTTGCTAAAACGTACTCAAACGGCGTTGAAAGTTCGACTTTAACGGATTTACCAATCGTCGGGCGATCGGTCTATAGAAACTTTGACACTTGATTGGGCCAAGCTGGGTTTGGATTAGCCAAATTTCAGGGATTTTATTCCAGGGATTTTAAGAAAAGGGGGGAGCGATCGCCAACCGCTGGTTAGCTATACCGATACTTTTTTGCTATCAAACGCTAACGGATGCTAGCAAATGCATAAGTTGAGATGGTCTCTCAACCAAGGTGTATCAACCAATGCCCGTAGGAAAATTCCACGAGCACCATTGAGATCCCGATTCATTGACCGCCCATCAACCTTCGACTTGATGACCCGAGAGCCGCCAATCTTCACGATTTCACCTGTCCATGAAACGGTTTTGGATGTGTAAGCTTCATTGATATTGGTCAAGGCAATCTTGCCCAACTCCCAAGCTTTCCACTCCAGATGTTTCTTGAGCTGGTAATGCGATAGGGTCAACATCTGTCGCACGGTTTTCGACTTAATCTTGCGACGTGATTTGCTCACCATTTGAGAGAATTCAAAACTGGGCAGTAAGATCACATCAAAGTTTTCAGTCAGAAACCGTGCGGTTTTGTGGTGAAGTTCTTTCACCAGATGTTGCACCTTGGAACGCAGGCGATCGGCGGCTTTCTTGAAGCGGCGCTTTTGAGCTGATTTAGCCTTGGTGATTTTGGAAATCAGGCGATCCAGCTTGAAGCACAGCTTTTGAATCAGCAAGTTCGAGTCATTGCCAATCCATCCGTAGGAGGATTCAGCAAAGAAGGTCATGAATGTGCGAACACCGGGATCTAAGGCAACCACTCGCCCTTGGTTTTCGGACTGAATGGGTTGCACTTCTGTTGAGGTGATCAGGTAATACTCACCATAGGCAAGTGTCAACCGACCATCACTGAAGCCATCAGAAATTGATTCTTTTAGGGTTGCTTTCCCCAAGATGGTGTAATAGACACCGTTTTCACTGATGGCTGATTTGGGGATGTAGATCGTTTGTTGTCGATCTTTGCGACTACGGAAACGGTACTTGCGAATCTGTCCGTCCGTCTTGAATCCTTTTTTGGCTTCTCGAACGGCAGTGCAAGCATCTTTGACCGCAATCTTTTTGATCTGATAGGGGACTGGCTTGGCCCATTCAGGAAGCGCACCCAAGATGATGGGCACAACTGCCATCCAATTGGCTTTGGTTCCCGGTTCCTGAAGATGTTTGATCGTGGCGTTGTAGACGTATCTGGAAACGCCAAACCATTGCTTCAAGAGCGCTTTTTGATCAGGGTTTAGGAAGATTCGGATCTTCCTGGATCGCCTTCCGGTAACTTCTGAGTCCGGGCATTCGACGAGAGAAGAGATGAAGGATGGCGAGCAGATCGGCTGTGAGTTCGGATTCTGGGCAGTGAACAGATTGGTCGAGAACCACGAGTTCACCACCGTTTTGTTGAACCATGAACTCGAACAGCTCGAATCCGAATCGGCAGAGTCGGTCTCGACAGGCAACCACAACTTGGAGCTGATCACCGTGCATGAGTCTAACCAGTAGGGATTGCAGTCCTTTTCGCTGGAAGTTGAGACCCGATCCAATGTCTTGGATGATTTCGGCTTCGGGGTAGCGATCGCGCATGAACTGGACTTGTCTTGCGAGATCGTCTCGTTGCTTGATCGAGCTGACGCGGCAGTAGCAAACAACGGCAGATGAAGTTGTTGTTGATCGCTCCCGTTGAAAGGAGTCAACGTCAAAAAGCCTTTGCCCTGAAGGGGTGCGGATGCTTTTGATTTTGCCTTCATCTGCATACTTCCGTAGCGTTGTGGTGCTCAACCCCAGAAATTCGACCGCTTTTCTAAGGGGGATGTATGGCATGATGCCATTATCGTATCTTTTAGCCTCTTTGAGCGTCTTAAAGGAAATCAATCACTGTTGATGAACCCCTGCTTGAGTAATGATCAAACGATTGCTGGGGGAGTTTGGTCTGAGGCTAAGGCTACCGAAACGGCGATCGACTTCGTGAATGCAACAAAACGTCAATTTTTGATTTTCGGTTAACAATTCTTTGGCCATTGGCATCTAACAAGAACCTGCTGTTGGCAGTCAGAGGTGCGATCGACCCATAGACATGGCAATGGCTTGCCGCGATCGCCAAAGCGACCTCAGCAAGCCACTACAAACCGTCAGCCCTTACTTCAGTTGCAGAACCGAGGGCTTACCGAATTGGTGAATGGTGTCCACAAAGCGCACCGTGCGGGACTGGCTGGAGATGACCAAGCTTTGAGTCCGCGCACCACCGCCAAAGAAGCGCACGCCTTCCATCAGCACACCGGGGGTGATCCCGCAGGCGGCGAAGAGGACGTTTTCGCCCGAAGCCAACTCGTCAGCGTTGTACACCCGATCGGGATCGGTGATGCCCATGCTGGCCAGACGCTCCAGGTTTTTCTCCTTGCTTTCGCCAATCAGGCCGGTCTTCACGATTTCGGGATCGTAAATCAGTTGGCCTTGGAAGTGACCATCGACGCAGCGCATGGCGGCGGCGGAAATCACACCCTCAGGAGCCGCGCCAATCCCCATCAGGGCATGGACGTTCGTCCCGGAGAAGGCACAGCAGATAGCGGCCGACACGTCGCCATCGCTGATCAACCGAACGCGCGCACCGGCTTCCCGGATTTCAGCAATCAGATCCTTGTGCCGGGGGCGATCCATCACGATCACCACCAACTCCTCGATCGAGCGGTGCAAACATTCCGACAGGATCTTCAGGTTTTCGGTGGCCGACTTGTTAATGTCCACCTTGCCCTTGGCTGCCGGAGGCGCTGCCAACTTCTTCATGTAGAAGTCAGGAGCCGCAAACAGACCGCCCTTATCGGCGATCGCCAACACCGCCATCGAACCATTTTGGCCATAGGCCACCAAGTTCGTACCCTCGCAGGGGTCAACAGCAATGTCAATTTCCACCAACTCGTCAGGGTTGCAGCTCTTGGCACCGTCAGGCGTTGCGCAGATCCCCACTTCTTCACCGATGAAAAGCATGGGCGCATCATCGCGCTCGCCTTCACCGATCACGATCCGGCCACGCATATGGATCTTATTCATCCGCTCCCGCATGGCTTCCACGGCCACTTGGTCAGCAGTGTTCTTTTCGCCTTTGCCCATCCAACGAGCAGACGCAATTGCTGCTTGTTCGACGACCTCAATAATTTCTAAACCGAGGGTAGTTTCCACAAAAATCTCCTTCCCAAGTGCTGGCCAACGAAACCCCAGAGTCGTTCGGGCTTGCTCAGTTAGTCTATCAAAGGGGGGCGATCGCGCCGAACTCTTCTACTAGAACCCGGCTGTAAAGATTTGTGGGAACTAGGATCGCTGCCCGCAGCCTTCCAACAAAGCGAAAGCCCCACCCGTGACGGGTGAGGCTAAAAGGGGGCTGAAATGACTGATTCAACAGAAGACTGAGCCACCGCGACAGTCCGGCGATCGTCCCTGAGTCTAATCAGGAATCGTAGATTCAGGGCAACTCGCCATCAGCCTCAAAAGCGCTAGCGCTTGCACTAGCACAAAGCACTCTAGAACACGAAGGTCGTCCGCAGCGTACCAATCACGACATCATCGTTGTCGTTGTCTTGGTTCGGGTTCATCTGCCAGATCACGCCCGGGGTGATCGAGATCCAGTCGTTAACCGCGTACTTGTAGAACACTTCCACTTGCAGCGGGATATCGGTCTCCACATCATCGCCATCGATGTTGGTCAGGTAGGGTTGAGCACCCACAAAGATGCCACCCAGGTTCCCTTCCTTACCGAGGTCGGGCAGAGCCAAGCCCAAAGCGTAGTACCAGATATCGGCATCATCGAAGCGGCCGCTCTTCGAGTCAACGCCTGTGTAACCCACAAAGCCGGTCAGAGCCACCTTGGGGCTGAATTGGTAGTAACCTTGCAGACCCACTGAGTTGGAGGTCACGGCATCCTGTTGGGGCAACACGTTGGCCGCCAGAGTACCCGTGAAACCGCTGACGAAGCCGGCGTTATCAAAGCCGAACTCACCTTCGCCGAAGTAGGAGTAGTTATAGGTCAGACCCAAGCCAAAGGTTTTGGCATCGTTCGTGTAGGTCAACTGGGCCATGGCCGAGAATTGACCATCGAACAGGCCGCCTTCGCCCACACCATCGCCACTGCGGGGGTTAGCCGCTTCACCGGCCAGATAACCGGCCGACAGTTGCCAGTTTTCGCTGAAGTCGTACTTCACGCCGATCCCAGCACCACCGCCCAGACGGTAAATGGGGCTGCGTTGGGAGAAGGTGGACAGGGAACCACGACCACCGTCGTAGTCTTCGAAGTAGGGGTTCAGGGTATTGGAGATGTCATCCCAAACGCCCGCGTTGGCCATCAGGTAGCCGCGGCCTTTTTCCCCGATCGGGAATTGGTATTGCAGTGTATCCAAGGTGAACTGGTTGCCGGTGTCACCAAACACTTGGTTGGTCAACACGGTTTCGCCGGCCACGCCGTTGAAGCCCCTGGAGTTACCCACTTGCAGGCGGGTGATCAACAGGTCTTTCCCGCTGAAGCTGGTGTTGAAGTTCAGGCGAACACGGTTTTGGAACACCACTTGGTTGTCGTCACCGTTGTTGCCATCGAAGGCATCACCCAGATCATCCAGGTTGGCCGAGGTAGCACCGGCCAGCATCATGATGGCTTCGCCGGTCAGCTTGGTGGTGGTGGAGAATTGGGTTTTCTCCAGATAAGAAATCCGACCTTCCAAGGTGTCTACGCGACCGCGCAGCGCGGCCAGCTCGGTCTTGAACATGTCCTGCAATTTCTTCAGGACTTCTAGATCGGCCTTGGTGGCGTAGTCGGCCACGTTGGTCACGAGCAATTCTTGGATTCGATCGAGGCAAGCATTCAAACCAGCCGCGAACTCGTAGCGGGTCATGGCCCGGTTGCCCTTGTAGGTGCCATCGGGATAACCGGCGATGCAACCGTAACGTTCCACCAGCGATTGCAGGGCTTGGAAGGCCCAATCGGTGGGTTGCACGTCCGACAGTTGCGACACGGAGGTCACTTGCTCGGCGCTGTTGGTACGGCGGCCGCGGCCTTCGCGGCCGTATTGGTTGAGCTGGTCGAGGTTGCTCAGGGTCGAACCGTCGTCAGTCGCTTCCAGGGCGCTCACCGACGGCACGGTGGTTGAAGAAACTTGTTGGGCTGAAGCCGGCGAGGCTGCCACAACCGCAGCGCCTAGGATCGCCGGGCTAGCCAGCAGGGCTTTCCAAATCAACTTTGACATTACGCTCTCCTATCCTCACACCTGTCTGGAAGATGGTCTGAAAAATCGCAATAAGGCGATTCGGGCCGATTTTTCCATATCACCTTTATAGAGTACCACTGAAAATTAGTGACCGCTGCCGAAAATCCCAATCGGTTTGTGGGCGTGCGATCGCAAGACTTTCCAAAGTTTTAAAAAATCTTTTGCGGAGGCTGGGCAGGTTTTCTGGCCCTTTCAGCTCCAGAACGGGCCGTCTAGCGCCGACTGGGGCCGGAGCAATTGATGGTCGAGCGCATGGCCGATCGCCTGGTAAACCGCTTTTTCCTCAAACAGGCTCACCAGCACCGAATCCAGCCGATTAATTTGGGCCTCTTGCCGCAGGATCGTGAGGGCAGAGCTGGTGGAAATTGCTCGCTTGTAGGGGCGATCGGCCGCCGTCAACGCATCGTAAACATCCGCGATCGACATGATGCGCGTTTGGATCGGAATTTCACCTGCCTGCAGTCCCCGGGGGTAGCCCGAGCCATCCAGCTTTTCGTGGTGGCCGTAGGCAATTTCCGGTACTTGACGCAAATAGCTTGTCCAGGGAATGCGATTTAGAAATTGGTAAGTGTGGGTCACATGGGACTGAATTGCGCTGCGTTCCGCGCTGGTCAACGTGCCTCGGGGAACAGTCAGTTGCTCAATTTCCGCCGCCGTCACCAAGGGTTTCTGTTGCCCATCCACATCACGATAGGTGTAACTCGCCAACTCCTGAAGTTGGGCCAGCGGCTCCGCTTCCAGCACCTGCGGCTCATTGGCTTCTAGGAGTAATGTCCAATACTGATCCAACTCATCCAAGGCCGCCGTTAGCTCCGAGTCCAGACGATCGAGCGGGTTCACCGCCACCGCATTGGCGATCGTTGTATGGGGGTTATGAGGGGCCATGGTTTGGGTCGCCTTGGCGGCCGCTAGCTCATGGCCGTTCGACTCCGCCAGCTTAGAAGCCCCAGAGCTAGAGGCCCCATTCGAGGACTCAGGAGCCGACGACCGACTTTGGTAAGCGGTTAATAATTCCGGGTGCTCAACCCAGTAGCGGTACTTCACCTGCAAACAATCCAGTTCCAGCGTCCGCCGGGCCAGGGCAAACCGGTGACGAATCACCTCTAGCTGATCGGGATAAAGCTTTTTCTGTTTCACCAACACCGCTTCGGGCACACAAACCTTACCAAAGTCGTGCAACAGGCTGGCGTAGCGAATTTCCTGAATTTGGCGAGGGGTGAAGTAGGTGGCCGCCAAGGGCCCTGTGTGGATTTCGTTCACCACTTCGCACAGGCGTACCGCCAAGGTGGCCACCCGCTCCGAGTGGCCGGAGGTGCAAGGATCTCGAGACTCGATCGCCTGAACCGCCGCCCGCACAAACCCCTCAAAGAGAGCTTCAATACTTTCCTGTAGATTGCTGCGCTCGATCGAAATGGCCGCCAAACTAGCCAGGGCCTGCACCACGCGCTCTTCCCATTCCGTATAGGGACGGGTCACCTCCATCGCATTCCAAGGATCCACGATCACGCGGGGATCCGTTTTGCGATTAATCAGTTGCAACACCCCGATCGTTTCGCCATTCAGGTTTTGCATGGGCACCACAATCACCGATCGGGTTCGGTAGGAAAAGCCACTATCGAAGTTGTGATTGAACTGGTAGGGAACTCCCGCTGGCAAACAGTAAGCATCGGGAATGCTCAGGCTTTTGCCCGTGAGCGCCACATAGCCCGCCAAGCTGCGTCGGGCCAGGGGCATGGCGAATTCCCGAAACGAGGCATTGGGCTGCGAGGCATTTTGGGCAACTTTGAAAATCAGCTTAGGTGTGTCATCACTGCGATCAATTAGATAGACACTGCCCGCATCACTCCAAGTCAGCTCTCGGCAAGTGGTGAGAATCAGCGCCAACAATTCATCCAGGTCGCTAACCGCCGACAGGGCCGTGGCGATCGCCAGCAACTCTTCAACCAAAGAAGCTTGGCTGGCTGCTTCCTGTAAGAAATCCCGTTCGCCCCAGATAGAAACTGAATTCACCGATTCGCTCGATAGCATAACAGGGTGGGAAGGGAAGCTTAGTTATTAAAAACGATGCAAAACCCCCTCAGAGACTGGTCATTAATCTGCAGTCAAGCCTTGCAGTCAAGCACATTTACCAAGATCGCAGGAATAATGCATCAAAAGAATGACGAATGAAAGGACTGGTGTTGCTCAATGATTTAGCAATCAAGTCTGAAGTGAACTGCAGATAATCAGTTGAGCATTGCAGCGCAAGAGGATTCAATTAATTAAGGAAATAGGCAACTTCAGACAGCTTTTCCCCAATGTTTCTATTTTCAACCTCTTGCCGGGTTGATCTCAGCAGTTTGTCCTCGTTTCGTCCATCTCTAGAAGATGTCTGAAAAGCTTAAATAGCTGCCTTGCAGGTCTTGCCAACCGACGACGACAGGGGGCTTAAGTCCCTTGCCCCGGCGGCGATTATTGCTTGACCTATGCCAACAAATACTTTTCAGACATCCTCTTAGCCTAACTGATCAATCTTGGCAGCCAGATCAAAATCCTTGGCCGTCAAGCCCCCTTCGTCATGGGTGCTGAGGGTGATCGTCACTTTGTTATAGCTGATTTCCAAATCCGGATGGTGGTTGGCTGCTTCGGCGGGTTCCACAAGCTGATTAACAAAGGCGATCGCCGTGATGAAGTCCGCAAACCGGCGACGACAAACAATAGTGCTTCCCTCCAGCACCCAGTTGGGCAGAGCAGTCAGGTGGTCTTGAATTTCGGATGCAGTCAGAAGCGCCATATTTTTGATTTCACCCCGTAGTGGTTTTGAAGTGATCTCGAACCCAAGGTTGAGTTGAGGTCTTCAATTAAAGTTACCGGTAAAGTTACCGGGTCTGTCTTGGGGAAGGAAGATCGATCGCTTGGCACAGAATTCAAAATTTTCAGCAAAAACACCGAATAAGCATCAATTTTGGCAATTTATGGCGATTTTTGGAACCCTGCTTTGGTGCAGGATCAAGAACCCTAGAGATTGGCAGATCCACAGCAGATCCACAGCAGACCCACATCGGTGCTGAATCGGTGCTGAATCGATGCTGATCCTGGATTGGTCATTAATTGGTCATTGCTCAGGGCTGGAGCGATCGCGCGGGAACTTGCCACCACGGGATTCCTAAACCGGATGTAGGTGACAGAACCCCAGGGAATTCGGCACAATCGTAGGCTAGGATTCGCGAGTGGCGGCAAAAAGGGAGCACCACGCGCCCGCCGCACCACTTGGCCCTGTTGGCAACTCGGAAAACGGTTCCTGAACCAGTTCAGGAATTTGTGCCGTAACTTGTGCCGTTTACTGTCTTCCTTTCCCCATGACTCTTTTTCCCCAGCCGAATTCTGCGGATTCTGGATCAACGGACTCGGCATCAATGGATCCTGCATCAACGTTTTCGCGTCGCACAGCTTTGCAGTTGCTTGGTGTGGGTGCGGTGGGCAGCGCCCTCGGCTACTCACGGTTCATGAAGCCGGAGCCTAGTCAATATCAACCCGATCGCCTGACGTTGCCAACGCGGTTACCGGACGATCGCCCTAAGCGGGTGGCTGTGGTCGGCGGTGGCTTGGCGGGTTTGGCAGCGGCCTATGAATTGAGCCGACGTGGATTTGTGGTGACACTACTGGAGCGATCGCCCCACCTAGGCGGCAAAATTGCCAGTTGGCCCATCACGGTCAATGGTGAATCGCTGATGATGGAGCATGGGTTTCATGGCTTTTTCCCGCAGTACTACAACCTGTGGGCCCTGACGGAAGAAATGAATATCCGTCAAGATTTTCTGTCCTTGGAGCGCTATTCGGTGCTGTACAAGGATAAAACCTATGCACCGGAAGTATTTCGCCCCACCCATTCATCCTTCCCTTGGAATATTGTCGATTTGGCCATTTCTTCGCCGAATCGGTTTCGTTGGGGGTTAAATCTCACCAGCCCCGCCCATTGGGCCGTGTTTCGGGCCATTACGGGATTTGAACCCACGAAGACCTACGAGGAACTCGATGCGATCGCCGTGACAGACTGGGCGGCCAATGACTTCCCCAAGGGCCTATATGACCTGTATTTCCTACCCTTTGGCAAATCCACGCTCAACTCGCCGGATGTGCTGAGTGCGGGCGAGTTAATGCAGTTTTTCCATTTCTATTTCTTTGGCAATCCGGAGGGGCTGGCCTTTAACGGCACGAAGCAGGACATGGGCCGCACGTTGGTGGAGCCGATGATGCGGGCGATCGAGGCCAATGGGGGCAAAATCATCGTCAATGCTCAGGTCGATCGGGTGGCATGGCAGGATCAACAAATCACGTCCCTGAGCTACCGCCAAACGGGATCCGCAATTCCAGTTCCGTTCTGGGTCGATCGCCACAGTTCGCTGAACGAAGCCAGTACCCAAGCCACTTCCCAGCATCCAGAAACCCAGGAGGCTGCGGCCACCGAGCAGCCGGTCACAGCTCAACCGCTGGCGAATCGCCCGGAATATTTTGGGGGCGGCGATGAGGTCTATGCGGTGGCGGAGGGATCAGCGCTGTCGTTAACCTGCACGCACCAGGGCTGTACGGTGGCTCCCCAGGCAGACGGCACGTTCCAATGTCCTTGCCATGGGGCCCGGTTCGATCGTGAGGGCAAGGTGCTTCAGGGTCCCGCCACCAAGCCCCTAGCTCGCTACCACGTGGAGCAGCGATCGGGCGATCGGGTGCAATTGGCGGCCGCAGCGGTCGATCGTACCCCGAGCCAGGTGGTGGAAGCGGACTATTTCGTTTTTGCAGCGGATGTGAAGGGCATTCGCCATCTGTTTGACATTGCCGAAGGGGACGTGGCCGAACCCACCCGATCGCAAGTGGCCCAGCTCACCGTGGCGGATCCTTTTGCGGTGGCCCGCATCTGGTTCGATCGCGACTTTGATTGGGATCAAAGCGAATTCACCTCCCTCTCGGGCTACCGCCTAACGGACAGCATCACCCGCTATCACAAAATCCAAGAGGACTACAAAGCCTGGGCCGATCGCACAGGGGGCAGCGTGGTTGAACTCCATGCTTACTGCTACAAAGAAGCCGAATTCCCCACCCAAGAAGCCCTGCTCACCACCTTTGAGCAGGAATTATACGAGCTGGTGCCGGCCCTCAAGGGAGCCACAATTTTGCATCGCGAGCTGGTGAATCAAAAGAATTTCTCTGGCTTCCCCCCCGGCAGCTATTCCCAACGCCCTGCCACGCGATCGGGTGCAAGCAACCTCATGTTTGCGGGTGATTGGGTGAAAATGCCCTTCCCTTGCGGTCTGATGGAACGGGCCATTAGCAGTGGCCTGCTAGCAGCCAATGAAATTTGTCATGAGGAAGGATTACAACGCCGCACCCTGTTGACTGTTCGGCCGGAGGGGGTGCTGCAAATTTAGAGTCCTCAGTTCAGAACCTTTCATGGGTGGCATAGTCTGCCGGGCAACTGGCCCAACCCCCTTAGCCCAGATGGGGGGCTGGCACTCACCCCATGGTGCGCTCAAGGGCAATTCCTATAATCGCGGCAACTGGAGGGACTGACCCCTCAGCCCAAATCCATGGAGACCTGTTGAGACCTGGGGAAACCGGTTTTGGCCGCTGGCAACCCATCGCCCACGGTTCAACCCATCACGATCGGGCACACAGCTCAACCCATCGCTCAACAAGTCTCCATGATGGGCTGCTCAACAGTTGCTGATCTTGAGTTGCTTGCCTTGAGTTGCTTGTCCTGTTGTCTGTTGCCGTTGATTGTGGAGGAGTGTAAACCATGCCTTTGATGTTGGATCCCCTGCGGGCGGGCCTGGCCCTGGCGTTCACGATCGGGTTAGGAGCCGTTGGCCAACCGGCCCAAGCAACCCCCGCTGTTGAGCTGACGGAATTGGCGGCAGACTTGCCCGCCACCGAGCAAGACAGCCGCCAACTGATCGCCCTTGATCAATTCGGTGCGCCGTCCACTCAGGCCAATCGGTTGCAGGAAGCAGTACCCACCCTCGCCGTTGCTCCTGCTGCTTTGGAAGCCGACTCGCATTTCGATGGTCAGCTTGCTCAACAGCCCGATCGCGCCGCCAATGGCCGCCGCACCAGCAGCAAATTCAGCTACATCGGTGTTGGTGGGGCGATCGGGCTGAGTGGCGATGACGACTCCAGCGCCCTGGGTGAAGGCGGCTTTGCCCTTCTGAGCAAAACGGCTTTCAGCGAAAACCTTTCCCTACACAACGCCAGCATTTTGGGCGATGGTGGCACTTCGGTGATTGCCCTAACCGCCGATTTTCCCATTCGCAATCAGGAAACAGGCGACATCTCGATCGTGCCCTTCGTGGGTGGCGGCTTAGCCATCAGTGACCTATTCGGCGATGACACAGACGTGGGCTTCGCGCTCACAGGCGGCATTGATGTCCCCCTCAGTTACCGCTGGACAGCCACCGGACGAGTGGCCGCCGCCTTCTTAGACGACAACACCGATGTGGCCCTCCTATTGGGTGTGGGCTACACGTTCACGGGCTTTTTCAAATAACGCCCCATGGCTGACAGTGCACCGTGGTTGATGATGCCCTGTGGCTGAAACCATCCTGAACCCACCAAGGCCCCTACAGCCCTAAAACATCCAAGATTGGGTGTGCATAACTGGGAAAGGCCACGACGGAACTTTTAAACTAGTTCTCTCGCAAGTTCCATGGAGCGTGGGTAAATGACGGTCACCGCCAAACTGGATCGCCTTCGATCGTTGTTTCAAGAGATGGATCGCGCCCTCATTGCCTACTCCGGTGGCATTGACAGCACCCTCGTCGCAAAGGTGGCCTTTGATGTGCTGGGCGATCGCGCAGTGGCCATCACCGCCGAGTCCCCTTCCCTATTGCCCGATGACTTGCTAGAGGCCCAGGCCCAAGCGGCTGCCATTGGCATTGCCCATGAAATTGTGCAAACCCATGAGCTAAATAACCCCAACTACGCCGCTAACCCCACCAATCGTTGCTATTTCTGCAAGAGCGAGCTACACGACACCTTGAAGCCGATCGCGATCGCCCGGGGTTATCCCTACGTGGTGGATGGGGTGAATGCGGATGATCTCCGGGACTACCGACCGGGGATCCAGGCCGCCAAGGAACGAGGCGCGCGATCGCCCCTGGCCGAGCTGGGGATCAGCAAGCTCGAAGTGCGCGAACTCTCGAAGGAATTGGCCTTGCCCTGGTGGGACAAACCGGCCCAACCCTGCCTGAGTTCCCGCTTTCCCTACGGCGAAACCATCACCCTCGAAAAATTGCAGCGGGTGGGTCGAGCCGAGCGCTATCTCCGACAGTTGGGCTATCGCGATTTGCGGGTGCGATCGGAGGGCGACACGGCCCGCATTGAACTGCCGCCAGCGCTGATTAAGGACTTTGTGGGGGCGATCGACCTGCCCAAACTAGTCCAAGATTTCCAAGCGCTGGGTTTTTTGTATGTTTGCCTAGACCTGGAGGGACTCGTGAGCGGCAAACTCAACCGCGTCTTGAACTGGCCCCAAGGAGCTGCATCGGTTGCCACATCAGGCGTTTCCGCCTCCGCAGGCCCACAACCCTAGGCGAATTACAACCGATCGCTGAGGAAAAGTGCAAAATCAAACTACCATTGCACGAGAATGCCCCGCTTGTCGTACCAAAAGCGACAGGTCGATCTAGAATCAGCGTTAGGTTTCTTGGTTAACAATGGGTTAACGTAACCAAAACCCAATGGAGAGCGGTCACGACCTCCATTGTGGCGGTTGTCATAGAATCCTCAGGAATCTGATCTCCGCCAAATTACCCGGATTCCCGATCGCATCGTTTAAGATGACAGTCGGGTTCATTTGACTACCCCATTTTGTGCTGTTGAGGAGTGACAACAAACATGAAATCCACCCTGAAGACTTTGGTTTCCCGCGTTGCCCGTGGTGTTGTGGCAGCAAGCTTGGTTGCTGGTCTGGCAACCGCTTGCGGTGGTGGCGGCGGTGAAGCCCCTGCCAGCCCCGAAGCCAGCCCCGCTGCTAGCCCCGAAGCCAGCCCTGCTGCTAGCCCCGAAGCCAGCCCCGCTGCTAGCCCCGAAGCCAGCCCTGCTGCTAGCCCCAGCCCCACCACGACTCCCTAGTCTGGCTAGGGTTGACGATCGGCCGCTGTTCTTCGCCGGATCACAGATCAATCGTGGGTGATGAGCAAGCGCGGCCGGATCAATACAACCTGAGATCGATCTAAGATCGATACAACCTAAATGGTGCAAGTTTGACTGAGCAGGCTTGACCAATCCAAACGTGATAGGGGATGAACCAATAACAGGTTCATCCCCTTTTTAAGGCCAAGGGACAGCGGGTCAGGTGCAGCGGGTCAGAAGAGGAACCATTAACCCGGCACCCCAATCCCTAACCGACTGTAAAGTTAGCCGACTGATTCAGTGCCCCCGGCAACACTCCCAACACCACACCCAAATACTGACCATTCACCGCTGAAGTTGGATCATTGACCTTGATGGCTGTGCCCGTTTTCACCCCCGTTGTGAGGGCCCCGGTAATTTCCGTGGACACATTAATCGCCACAAACTCAAAACTCAGCTTCTCCAGCGTCAGGCTATCACTCGTGTTCAGCCGAATCTTGTCTGTTCCCAGCACAAAATCCGCCACAATATCCGCGCTGTTGGCACTGGTTGCCGTGTTGGACAAGCCCGCCGTGGTGTCGCGATCGGCCCGCAGCACAAAGGAATCAGCCCCCGCGCCCCCGGTCAAAATATCCTGGCCAAAATCGCCCGACAGTTGATCATCCCCATTGTCCCCAAACAGCAGATCAGAGTTGCGGCCACCATTCACCGTGTCATTGCCTTCGCCGCCCCGCACCAAATCGTTGCCATCGTTGCCATTGAGAATAATTTCGTTGCCGATTCCGCCATCAATGCTGTCGGAGTCTTTGCCACCCCGAATTTGATCAATGCCATCCCCACCCAGCAACACATCGTTACCCCGGTTGCCGTTGAAGAAATCATTCTCCGAGGAGCCAGTAATGGTGTCATTGCCATTCAGACCCACCACGAAGAAGCCCTTAGTTTCGACCCGCACACCCAAGTTGGTGTTGTCTGCATCGTCAGACAGGTAAAACAGGGGCAACCCCGACAGGTCATCGCGCCCTGTGGAAGGGCCGCTAGGAATGCCATTGGGCGAGGCCAATTCCGCCACTGTGGGGAAGGTGGGGAACGTGAAGGATTGGCTCGTGATGTCACCCACTGATAGATCCGCCGTCCCGGCTGCCGTGGGCCCCGCAATCACGGCGCTGGCATCATTGGTCACTTGTAGGTTGAACCCTCCAGCATCGGCGCTGCTGCGAGCAATACGCACCACGTACTGAGTTCCCGCTTCGGCGGCAAATTGCACTAAGGAATTTTTGTTGGTGGGCGAAGAGTCGTAGTTATCGGCCACCAGGGTCAAGGTTGTGCCGCTTTTCTTAAAAACTTGCAGGTAGGGATCGAGGGTGCTGGCATTGGCCGAGGCGACAATTTGGGTGCTGCCTGCCGTCAATCCTGTGATCGTGTATTCCCCAAAGGGCACAGTGCGTAAAGGATAGAGACCGCTGTTATTGGCATCAACGGCATTGATCGTCCCGGCAACAGTGACGGTAGGCATGATTCAACTCCTGGTGATAGGGAAAACTAAACGAAGGACGGCAATGGGCGGTGGCAAACACCCGATCGGGAAGTCGATCGAGGACTGATCGCACCTTCATCTACATATCGTCACCCAAGCGCCGCCACCCGCCGACTGTCATCCAAGGGCCAGGCGACCCAAAGACAGCCTGCGGAGGCATGGAAGCAAGGCATCAAAGCGAGTGATGAGCGAGTGATGAAAGCTAGTGATGATTGTCGCGAGTTGAGTTGGGCATGATGCGGACGATTAGCCGCTTCCATGAACGCCACAGCCTGACCCAACGTTTAGCGGGCAAAAACCAGCATTTTGGGCGATTTTGCTCGGTAACTGCTGAAGCCAATGACGCAACTGTCCTAGGGTTTGTTTCAGTCGTCGATCTGGGGCTGCGTTTGAGCCTGCGGTCTGGGGCGGAGAGCCTGTTCTCGGATCCTCCAAACTCTGGTTCTACCGTTGCGAAATCTTGAGGGCAAGGGGGTTCAGCCTCTTGTTTGGGGTGCTCCTGCGGCTAGGAATAAGTGTTGTGACAATTTTTGAGGTGATGAACGGGAGTTTTTCGATGCTCGCCCGGATCGATCGCCCCCTTCCCTACTTCGGCAGAGTCGATCGCCCTCAGCCCAGCAATCCCCCCAAAGACTGATGGCATAAGTTTCTTTCTTTTGGAATGTCTTAAAAAGATCTGAGAATTTTGGCTCCAAAACGGGTATCAAATCTTAAAGAATTATGAACTTTTTGATTAACAATTGGAATTAATTGGGATCAACCATTAGCGGAATTTATACACAAAAAAGCTTTTTTGAATCGCCAAAGACTTCAGTTTTGATCAGAAATTTAGCGACAATGAAGTTCAGGTCTAAGCTCTCAATTTGACCCCGCTTGACCCGACTTTTGGGCATCGGTTCCCTGAAAACAGAACCGAACATAGCCAATTCGTTTTCAATACAAATCTCAATACAAAGCCAGGAGGGGTTGCTATGGATAGCGGAGTGACGATTGCTACGCTGTGCGGCATTGGTAGCGGCGCGCTGTGCTTGGTTTTGCCAGGGTTGATTGCCTGGGGCGCTCGCCAGCAGCGGGCTGAGGTGGAAGAGATGCCCTCGGGATCCCTGCGGTTAGAAGCGGAGTTGGTGGAAGTGGTGGCCCCGATCGACCTGTAATGTTGCGCGACCCTTTTGCAGGGTGCTGGTCGTTGGTTTTGCCTGTCCCTTTTTTTTAAGTTTCCAGCTTATTGCATCCCCGCCCGATCAGTCGATCAGGCGGGGAATTGTTTTCAGCAGCAAACCCCATCACACTCACAGGAAAAATGGCACAAGCACGATTTAGAACCGGTAGGTGACGCTGAAATAGACTCCGGAATCTTGAGCATTGGAACCGCGATCGTCCAAATCCACTAACGGCAGACCGTAATCTAAACGCACCAGAAAATCCGTGAAGGGTTCCCACAACAGTCCCGCTCCCGCACCGACCAGAAACCGCTGATCTGGGGTGGGGTTGGGGTTGTTGCCGTGGTTCCAAACATATCCCGCATCAATGAAGGGAGCCAAGGTGAGGGTGGGTGCGCCGGAGGAGTCGCGCAGCAGGGTAATGCGATCTTCCACGGACAGTCGAAAGCCGCTATCGCCCGATCGCACGTTTTGGCGGAACCCGCGCACGGACTGCCCCCCACCGATCACAAACTGCTGCGAGGCTAATAGTTCATCAAAGGCCAATTGCACATCCGCTTGCAGAATCAACAGATGGGTGGGATTCAGGCGCTGAATTCGCTGAACCGTGCCATTCCAGCTAAAAAACTGCCCGTCGGGGTCGTCGCCGCCGTTGGTGGTGGCATCAAACAGGCCGGTTCCTAGGTTGAACTGCGATCGCAACAACCAGGCCCCATTGGGGTCGCGGCGCAGGTAATCTTGCCCAAACCGCAACACGCTGGTGATGCTGCGGCCGTCTTCGTCGGGGCCAATGCCAAAGGGAAAGCCCACGTCATCAAACAGGAAGGTTTGACCGCGCTGGTGACTGAATCCTAGGGAAAGGGCAAATTCTTCGCGGGGCGATCGCACAAGGGGCTGGCGGTAAGTCACTTCATAAAGCTGGGATTTGCCGCGAATTCCCAATTCCGCAAACTGGGGCTGCACAATTTCGTTCCAGTTGGGCGAGAACCGAAACTGGATCGTGCCTTCCATGGGGTTCACGGGCAGACGATAGCCAAAATCCAGCACGTCGGCTCCGTCTTGCCAGGTGTGGCTGTAGCTGAAGCTGGCTTCGTCGCCAATGCCCGTCAAATTGCGATATTGCAGGGCGAGGATGCCGCGTTCGGAGCCAATGCTGGGGGGCGAGTAGTTGTCGGTGCTGATGCTGCCACGCAAGGCTTTGGCTTCGGTGACTCGGACAGTGAGGATGCTTTCGCCGGGGCCGTTGCCGGCTCGCAAGCTGGCCTCGATCGTCTCTAGCAGTGGGTTCGCCTTCAGCAGCCGCAGTTGGTCTTCCAGGTGGGCGGCGTTGAGGGGGCGGCCGGCTCCCAGTTGAATGCGCGATCGCAGGTAGTTTTGGCTCAGGCGCTGGGTTCCTTCAATCCGAATATCCGAGAGGTAGCCCTCAATGACGGCGATTTTGGCAATCCCATCGGGGCCGATCGTCTGTTCGGGCACGTAGGCACGGGAGGTGAGATAGCCTGCATCCAAATAGCGCTGGGTGATGCGGTCGGCCAGGGATTGCAGTTCACTGAGGGTGAGTTCGCGGCCCTCGCTGGGTTGGGTCAGGGCGGCCAGTTCGGCGGCCGAGAGCCAGGTGCTGCCTTCCACCACAATTTGCTTCACCAAAAAGCGGGGCGCATTGGGATCCAAGGGCTGGGGTGGCGTAATCGGGTTGGGCGAGTCGATCGCGGGGCGATCGTCCGGCAGGGGTTGCAGCGGGTCTGGGCCCGTTTGGGGAAACCGATCGCGGTTGAGGTCAGGAACCGGGCGGGTGTCGGGGGGCAGTTGGGCCAGCCATTGGGGCGTTTGGGCGGCTTCCGGTTCGATCGCCCAACCCGGCGCGATCGGCCCCCACAGCCCCCCCGACCAAAGCAGAGATCCCAGACCCTGGGAGATCGCAATTCGCCCTAACGCCGTCTTCACGTTCGTCCGTTTTGTTGCCATAGCCCGTGTCACCGTCTGCGCTAAGTACTGTGCCGCCGTCAACCATCATCGCGATTTTGACATGCGGCTTAGTAATTGCCTAGCGATGGATCCTCACGGATCCTGCGTGATTCTAACGATTGACGGCGATGGGCGTTCTTGTCGGTTTTTGGGCGTTTTTCGACAATAGGAAGGGTGATTTTCTCCAAATTTCTGGATCGGTTCTAAAAATTCACCTGATCCATCAAATTGGCGAATTTAATTCAAAAACCCAATCATCTTGCCCTGGCTTTTGATATTCCTTGGGAACTGGTTTATGGCGCTGGGAATGGTTCGACTTCGGCTCCAACTTCGGCTTCTTCCAGCACTTGCAAGCGCACGACCCGATCGCCCCCACCGGCCAGGGGAACGCTGACTTGTTCGCTGGAAAGGGTTCCCAGGCAGCTAATCAGGTTGCGGAGGTGGGGGGTGCTGGCTCCGCTATCCACCCAGAGCCGATCGGCCAGGTCGCGCACCCGTTTCCAACTGCTGTAGGTTTTGGCGATCGCCTGTTCCAGTTGGGCCGCTTGGTTCACCAAGTCCGCCGCCAAATTCAAGCTACCGAGCCGCAGGGCTTCTTCCAGGGCCTGTTCTAGATCCAGTTCCGGGCGATCGAGTGCCGCAACTCGCGTGGCCGCGTCCAAGTATCGCGCCAAAAATTTCGCTTGGGCCGTGGCCTGTTTCACCGTTTCCTTATCCGGTTGGTCTTCAATTTCCTCGCGCAGGGCCACCTGATGCACCTCGGGCAGCTTTTCCATTTCCCGCACCAGGGGCGCAAGGTAGCGGGCTGGAAGGGAATGCTCGGCGGCTTTGATGCGAATGTTTTCGGGCAGCAGCTCGGAGGTGGCGGCCTGCCACTCATCGGTGAGGCGACGAACGGTGTTGGTGGCGATTCGATCGCCCTGATGAGCCGCGGCCACCACCATGTGTTGCACTTCGGCGGGGGCTTTGGCCGTGGCCACAAAGGCACGCTTGCTGAAGTGGCGAAGGGTTTCCGGTTCCAGCGCGTCTTGATCCATCAGCCGATCGGCGCTGTCGGCCAGCTCAATCAGGCTATAGGCTTGACTTTTGCTGATTTCACGATCCTTCAGCCAGTTCAGGAAGCCCGTGCCCCGGCCATCACCACTGCGTTTTTCTCGATCGCGCACAATCCGCAAAATCCGTCCCCGCCAAATATCCGTTTGCAGGTCGAAGCGATCGCAAACGCGCCAGGCATTGTCAATTTGGATTTGGAAATCGCTGAAGCTGATTTTGTCGTCTTCCGGATCCGGCAACTGCAAACTCAGATCCGTGGGTGGCTCCAAATTTTCAGTGGTTAGGGACGGGCGGGCCACCGGCTCGATCGCGTCGGGGGCCAAGTCGGCGGGCATTGCATCGGGATAGTCCATGGGGGTGCGGGCGATCGCAACAGCCGGATCATTATGCGGCCGATCGGGAAGGATCGATCGCCCTGTCGATGGCTGGATCAGTTGCCCCATTGATTGGGCCGTCGATCGCCTCATAAAGAGTGTCCCGCTGGCGAGCCGGTCGGCCCAAGGCAGCGATCGCCCCACGCAAATCCTCCGGGCTTTGGCAAGTCCCACCCGTGGCTCCAGCCATGGTGGTGATGTGCTCTTCCATCAGGGTTCCGCCCAAATCATTGCAACCCCAACGCAAGGCTTCGGTGGCTCCCGCCAGACCCAACTTCACCCAACTGGGCTGGTGGTTGGCAATCACCGGGCCCAGGTATAGCCGCGCCACGGCCATCAAAATCAGGGCATCGATCAGAATTGGCTGATCGCGGCCCACCCGTCGCCGCAAGGCCGGTGGCGCATCCTGGCCCACAAAGGGCAGCAGAATAAACTCCGTGATGCCCCGATCGCCCCGATCGCGCGATCGTTGCTGGAGCAATCGCAGGCGTTCCAAATGAGCAATTTGTTCAGCAGGGGTTTCAATGTGACCCGAGAGCAGGGTGCTGGTGGTGGGCAATCCCAGGCGATGGGCCGTTTCCACAATCTCCAACCAAGTGGCACTGTTGATTTTTTCCGGGCACAAAATCCGCCGCACCGAATCCACCAACACCTCCGCCGCCGTGCCGGGCATTGACCCCACCCCCGCATCTCGCAGGGCCCCAATCACAGCCGCCAAGGACAGGTCATCTTCTCGGGCAATGAATTGCACTTCTTGGGGCGAAAAGGCGTGCAGATGCAGTTGGGGAAAGGTGTCTTTAATCGATCGCACCAGTTGCAAGTAGTAATCCAGCGATCGCCCCTGATATTTCGCCTCGGGGTTCAGTCCCCCTTGCATACAAATTTCTGTGGCTCCCCGGGCCACCGCGTCGGCGGCTTTTTCCAAAATTTGCGCCCGATCGAGCCAATAGGCCCCCACCTGATCCGCATCCCGCCGAAATGCACAGAAATTGCAATGCTGCTCGCAGATATTGGTGAAATTAATATTTCGGTTAATCACGTAAGTGACCGTTTCGCCCGCTTGCCGTTGCCGAAGCTGATCCGCCACCGATCGCAGTCGATCGCGCGGGGCCGAATCCTTGGATTGATAGGCCGTTTCCAGCAACACCAACCCTTCAGAGGGCGACAACAACGCACCGGCCAAAGCCCGTTCCAAGGCCTGGTCAAATGCTGCCAACTGGGCGGGGGATGGGGCGATCGAAGCCATCATAGGGGAAGCCAAACGCAACGATCGCCAGTTTAAGGGCTAATCAACGGATGGCTAAAGATGGTTAATTTCAAGGCGATCGCCCAGGGCCAGAGCAGCGCAACCGCTCCACCATGCCGAATTCGCCCAAGATTGCACCCAAAATTTCGCCCCATCAAGCAGCCTTGGGCCTAGCGCGTGTCGTCAAATCGCCTGAAACCTTAGACCTCTTGCACGAATCAAATTGGATGTGTTGCCTGGTAGTTGAGCAACCCGGCCAGCAGATGAAGCCTCAAGCCAAAACGGCGACGACGATTGCGATAGCGTCCTGAGAAGATCCGAAATCGC
>NZ_JAZAQF010000051.1:0-29536 GCF_043235035.1 Limnothrix redekei LRLZ20PSL1
GAGCAAGGACTATGAGTTGTATTCGGAGACGAGTGAAGGGATGATCTATGGCTGCTTAATGCATTTGATGGTGAGAAGATTGGCTGCTCTAGATGCTTAATAATTGATTTATAAATCAGCTCTAAGTCCGTCCTTGCTATTTTTGAAGTCGATTTCTCTTTGCCTTGCTTTTCGCTTTTCTTAATGACTTTTGGGTATTTAGGTTTCCAATGCTCCCAAAAAGGGCTAATTTCACTTAACTCTGACTCTTCGCCATTGAATTCTTTCAAGCCGAAGGCAACCGCTAAAACTCGCCGAAGAAATGCCTGATCATTGGGGCCTTCAACGAT
Organism: Limnothrix redekei LRLZ20PSL1; assembly: GCF_043235035.1. NCBI lineage: Bacteria > Bacillati > Cyanobacteriota > Cyanophyceae > Pseudanabaenales > Pseudanabaenaceae > Limnothrix > Limnothrix redekei. The sequence goes on from NZ_JAZAQF010000051.1 coordinate 330, forward strand.
AATCATGATGCAACGACGCTCCATCAGCGCACCTCCTGACCCAAGTTTTCACGCAAGCGCTTGAGGCGCTCCCAGTCGTGGCGGACAACTCTGGTTTTGGTCTCAGTTGGCTCTAATCGATATAAAACCAAATCTGATGCTGAATCAGCAGCATCAATCATGGCATCGATCGCTTCCAAGCTATGTGTTGTAGCAAAAACTTGAACATTCAGTTTCTTTGACCATTTTGCAATCATTGCAAAGATATTTTGAAGAGCCTCTGTGTGAATAGCGGACTCAATCTCATCAATCAATAAAATTCCATCTTTGGCTTGAAAAATTGTCAGAGCAATATGTAGCCATCGGCGAACTCCATCACCAAAGATACTGACAGGAACAAGTCCAAGTTTTGTATGGCGAATGTGTAGCTTTGGTCTACGGGATGTAGCCTCGCCTTGAGGGCGAGAGTAGACCATTAAGATGTCTTGTATATTGTGATCAAGTTCTTGCATTATATCTACGATATCTTGCTTGATATGCTCTTGTAATTCATCAAACATTGCTGCTGAATAGAGCAAAGCCTGAGCAGTTTCGGAACGATGAGACGGTAGCGTAATATTTGATGTTGAGAGTCTGTAGGATTTACTTTTTGCAGAGCCTAATCGTAGTGCTTGATTTTCCCATAACTGAATTTTAACAGGAGCCAGTTCCTTGAATTGACTCCATAGCTGCACTTGCTCACTTTCGATACTTAGATTGATATTTAGTTCAATCCCGCGACGCAAGTCAGATCCTTTGCCGTCATACATTACATCGTCTTCAGACGAAGGACTTTGCTCTTCATCAGATCCAGTTAACTGAATTTCTTCAATCGCTTCACAAGATACATCCAAGTTTCTGACAATAAACTTTCCCAGTCCATCAATAGAGATTTTCCCTTGATTTATGACTTCTTGATCTGAATCAATCTCATATGCGAATATCCATTGCAGTAACTCAATAGGTGATGAAGCAAAACGCAGCACGTCACCTTCTCGTCTTCTGATAGTAGAAATCCATTCCCGTAGGTCTAATGGATTGCAGTAAAGGTTGACAGCTTCGAGGACACTGGTTTTACCACAGTTATTCTCGCCTACTAATAGATTGACTTGACCGAGATCTTTGAGTTCTAGATCGCGGAGTCCTCGGAATTTATGGATAGTTAGGTTGTCTAGATGGTTCTTCGCCATAAAGTTTTTGACTGAAAGTACTTTCAGCGCTGTACGAATTGGAATAGGGGTTTTGCTTTTAAGCTTAACCCCATTCCTGGCTTGGATATTCTAGCGGCGGGGAGTGCGATCGCCCCCAAAGCGGCCGATTTTGCCGGTGGTTTTGCCCAGGTTGGCACGGAGTTGGCCACAGGCTGCGTCCGATTCCAGGCCCCGGGTGCGGCGGACACTGACGGCGACGCGGCGATCGTCCAGGGTTTGCATGAAGTCCCGCACGCGCATCGGGTCGGGGCGCTGGTAGTCCACCTCCGCGATCGGGTTGTAGGGAATTAGGTTGACGTGGGCTTGGAACCCGCGCAACAACTCCGCTAACTCGGCGGCACAGTCGCGGCTGTCGTTGACCCCCGCCAACAGGATGTATTCAAAGGTGACGCGGCGGCCGGTTTCGGCGGCGTAGTCGCGGCAGTCTTCGATCAGCTCTTCGATCGGGTATTGGGCGGCGCTGGGGACGATCGACTCGCGAATTTCTTGGTTGGGCGCGTGGAGGCTGACGGCCAGGGTGGCTTGCAACCGTTCGTTGGCGAGCTGCCGAATCCGGCCGGGAATGCCCACGGTGGAAATAGTGATGTAGCGCTTGCCGATGCCGATGTCTTGGTTGAGCGATCGCGTTGCACTCAGCACAGCGGCGGGGTTATGCAGCGGTTCACCCATGCCCATAAACACCACATTGCTGACCCGGCGATCGAAGTCTTCTTGGACGGTCAGCACCTGATCCAGAATTTCCGATCGCGACAGGTTCCGCACAAAGCCGCCCTTGCCCGTGGCGCAAAAGTCACAGGCCATGGCGCAGCCCACTTGGGATGAGACGCAAACCGTCAGCCGATCGCGGGTGGGAATGCCCACGGTTTCGACGATTTGCCCGTCGGTCATCTTCAGCAGGAACTTCACGGTTCCGTCATGGCTTTCGGAGCGGTGGTGCAGCTCTGATCGACCGATCGGGATGTCGGCGGCTGCTTCCCGCCAGTTTTTGGGGAAGACGGTGATATCCATCAGCGATCGGGCCCCGCGTTCGTAGATCCATTGGTGCAACTGCTTGGCACGATAGGCGGGCTGGCCCTGGTCTTTCACCCATTGGGTGAGTTCCGTGAGGGAGCCACCCAACAGCGGCGGCAGGGGCTGACGATCGGGGCGGGACTGCAAAATCTGCGAATCGGTTTGGGCGGCGGTGTTCAGGGCGATCGGGGCGGGAGCCATGGTCAAGTCTCAGGACAAAGGGCCGAACAAACTCCCATGCGCCGTCGCCACTGGCCAAGCGGGCGATCGGGCGTGGGGGCTTGGAAATTGGGCGGATTAACGGCGGGCGATCGTGAAGCGATTCAGTAGTCGATTAGGGGTCGATCGAAGCCTGTATTAGCTTAGATCGTAGCGACTCTGATCGATGATTGCCCCGTTGTTTGTTTCTTCCCCGTCTCTCCATGACCCTCGAAGCCGAAAACGCCCGCCTCCAGAAGCGTGTGCATGAGTTGGAACAACAACTGGCCCAATGGCGCGATCACCCAACCGCCGGGCCGCCACCCAAGCCCTATGGCATCAACTTGGATCGAACGCAGGAACCCACAGAAGTCGATCCCTTTAACTCCGAGGGGCTGTTTCGGGCCTATGTGGAAACCGCCAATGACATGGTGTATGCGGTGGATCTGCTGGGGCGACTGGTGTTTATTAATCCCTACGGAGAGCGGCTGTTGGGGATTGAACCGGGCGAATGGCGCGGCCGCCCCTACATGGACTTTGTGGCTCCGGCTTTTCAGGAACCCACGGGCCAGGCCTTTGCCAACCTGTTGCACACGGGCGAGCTGATGGATTTTGAGTTTGCGCTGCTCGATCGCGCCGGTCGAGAAATTCACATGCAGGTGAACGGGCGTTTGCTCTATGCGGGGGGAGAGTTGATTGGTGGCTTGGGCATTGCGCGGGACATCACCGATCGCAAGCAGGCAGAACAACAGGTGCAGATGTTTGTGCGGGCCCTGGAATCAACCCACGACAGCACTGCGATCGCAGACTTGCAGGGAGGCTTAATCTATGCGAACCCGGCGACCGATCGGGTTTTTGGTTGGATCACGGGGCCCAACCGCCCCCAAAATGCAGCGGCTTTTTATCCAGAAGCAGGCGCAAAACAAGTGCATTGGCTGGTGCAGCAGGCGATCGACGGCGGTTGGAGCGGGGAAGTCATTTGCCAGCGCCAAGGGGGCGATCGGTTCCCTGCGTTGGTCTCTGTGGGGCCCGTGCCCGACGAGCAGGGCCGTCCCGTGGCCTTTTCGATCGTCACCCGCGACATCAGTGATCAAAAGCAAACCCAAGCAGAGTTAGCGGCCAAAAACCTGGAATTGGAGCGGGCCAGCCAATTGAAATCCGCCTTTTTGGCCAACATGTCCCATGAGTTGCGCACACCGCTGACGGCTATTTTGGGCTTTTCTTCTCTGCTGAAACAGCAGCTCTATGGGCCCCTGAACGAAAAACAGATGGTTTATATTGAGCAAATTCGCAAGAGTGGTGATCACCTGCTCAGTTTGATTAATGACGTGTTGGATCTGTCCAAAATTGAGGCGGGCCAAATTGAGCTGGCGATCGAGGCGATCGATGTGCCCACCCTTTGCGATTCGGCGTTGGCCCTAGTCAGTCAGCAGGCGGCCGATCGGGATATTCGGATTCGCAAACGGATTCCCAAGCGCTTGCAACCCCTGATGGCTGATGAGGTGCGTGTGCGCCAAATGCTGCTGAACCTGCTCAGTAATGCGGTCAAGTTTTCCCATGAGGGGGGCGAAATTGGCCTTGAGGCGATCGAGCGAGGCGGCTACGTGCATTTTTGCGTGTGGGATCACGGCATCGGAATTCCCGAAGAAGCCCGCACCGTCATGTTCCAACCCTTTCATCAACTGGATAATTCCCTCTCTCGTCGGCACCAGGGCACGGGGTTGGGCCTGTCCCTCACCCGACAGTTAGCAGAATTACACGGCGGCTCTGTGGACTTTGAATCCAAGCTGGGCCAAGGCAGCACCTTCACGATTCGGTTGCCCTTAGCCTTTGTGTCTTCCGGTCGATCGCCCGCACCGGCCATTCAACCCGGCGCATCGGCAGCGCGAGTGATGGCGGCAGAACAGGCCCGGCCGCCGCAAATTTTGGTTGTTGAAGACGATCCGACCAATGCCAAGTTACTGCAAGACCTGTTGAGCAGTTGGGGTTGTGGCGTGGCGATCGCCCCAGACGGTTGGCGGGCGATCGACTGGCTAGACAGTCACCCGGTGGATTTGGTATTGCTGGATATCCAACTACCGGATATGGACGGGCTGGCGGTCTTGCAGCAAATCCGCAGTGATGAACGTTGGCAGGATTTACCCGTGGTGGCGGCCACGGCCCTGGCCATGGAGCACGATCGCCAGCGCTGTTTAGCCGCCGGGATGCAGGGCTATCTCAGCAAGCCGCTGGATCATCAAGCCTTGCGGGCGATTGTGGCCGAATTCACCGGCTATCATCCTGTTGGCCCAACCAATGACGACGGCAGCGATTAGCCCAGCCGTTGATTAACCCTTTAGCTCAGCCCTTAAGACTCCAAGGGGCGATCGGTGACCGACGCGGCCAAGGGCAACCGTTGGCGCAACACCCGAAACAACCGAGCCACCTGATCGAGATCTTTATCAGCGGGCCCCCGCTCTACCCCACTCGACAGATCAATCCCGATCGGGGCAGCCATGGCCAGGGTGTCGATCGCTTGGAGTACGTTATCGGGAGTAATGCCACCCGCCAAAAACCAAGGCAAGGGCGATCGCCAAGCTTGCAACCGTTGCCAGTCCAGGGTGTGGCCCGTACCACCCAAGGCTTCAGGCCGGTAAGCATCCAACAACAGGGCATCCACCGCCGTTGCGTAGGCCCCTGCTAAATCGAGGGTTTCCGCCGATCGCACCCGCAGCGCTTTCCAAAGGGTTTGATGGGGCAAGCGCGATCGTACCGCTTCGCAAAACTCAGGGGACTCATCCCCATGCAATTGCACGATCGTCAGGTTGCCTGTGGTCACGGTTTCGGCAATCGTGTCGAGATCCGTGTTCGCGAAGATGCCCACCCGCTCCACTGCACAGCCCGTCTCCACCAGCCGATCGCTCACCAAGCGCATTTGCGCCGGACTGACATGGCGCGGCGAAGCGGGCACAGCAATAAACCCGATCGCCCAAGCGCCTAAACGGGCGATCGCCACCGCCTGGTCAGGATCCTTTAGTCCGCAAATTTTGACGAGCATCAGCAAAAATTCCGAAAAATTCCAAGCCTGAGCGTTGTAATAGGGCTTTGTTGTCCAGAAACCCTGAGATTGGCAATGTTGAGTACTGTTAAAGTCTACCGAAACTTCTGTTAAGTCTTAATAACAGGGCTGTCTACCCCTGAGATCGGGTTTCTATAATTTGGCCGGTTTCCGCTGTGGGGAGTCAGCAGGCTGCAATGGTTCAGCCATGGCAACTTGAGCTATTTATGAACCATTCATGGGCTATTCATGAGCCGTCAATGAACTATCAATGGGTCATGAATTTGAATCATGAATTTGCACCAATCATGGGTACCATTTTTGATCCAACCAGCAGTCCCCAGCAGCCCGATTCCTTCACAACCTGTTTACAATATCAATTTCCATTGGATTTTTAACTCTTTGCTCTTGAGCAATTTCTGTTAATAATTCTCAACAATTGATAGCTTTAGCAATTCATGGCTTTAGCATTCTGAATCCTTGGAGGAACGACCCTTGTTTAATCTATTCACGATTCAAAATCTTTTGGCCACCGCCACCACCGCTGAATGGTCGCCCAATGTAGGGATCATCATGATCACCTGCAATGTATTCGCGATCGTCATTGGTTACTACGCGATCCAAAAGCGCGGCGTTGGCCCCACCTTGCCCTTGCCTTTGCCTGCCATTTTCACCGGGTTTGGGATTCCGGAATTGTTGGCAACCGCAAGCTTTGGTCACCTGTTGGGAGCAGGAATGATTTTGGGTTTGGCTAACGCTGGTTTGCTGTAGGGTTTAATTGCTCAACTTCGACTTCAAAACCGCACGCTAGCATCACGCAAAAACTTCCACTCAATTTTCAGAACAAGGGGCTTAAAACTAAGATCTTAGGGCTTGTCGTCAAATTTCCTGAAACCTTGATTCCACCGTGAGAAAATCGTGAGGGACAAGGGGCTTAAGCCCCTTGCGACAACGACTGAGACATGGAGAATCAATCGTTTCTGCCTAATCCTAGACAATGACGACCGGCCCTCAAGCCCCTTGTTTATCGACTAGATCGCCTGAGCGTACTAATTGATAGCACTAACAGAAAACCGTAAATTACCAGAAGGGGCAAAAAGGATTGCTCGATCGCACTCCAATGGGGCGGTTGATTTTGAGAACTGATTTCGCCTAAATTTCCCCACCAAACCTGAGCCAGGCTATAGCATTGATTGCCTTGCTTGAAGCCATAGCAATTCCCCGGACTCACAATAATTGCCAAAATTTGGCTAACCAGAACCAAGACTAAAAATAACGGCTTGACTTGTAACCGATATCCACGATATCGACCGGTTAAGGCAGCCAGCAACAGAATTAAAAATCCATAGAATGGCAAGAGAAAAAATAAATAAACAATCCAAGCCAGCATAGTGAATGAGCTACCCATGAACAGCAGAGTGCTCAAGAGTAAATAGCTCAGAAAACAGAACCAAAATTGCCGAAGAGAGAGCCAGGGCAGAGAAGGCAGAAAGGACATTTTAGTTACGATATTCTACTGGATTAGTCCCTAGCGGCCATCAGAAATTCTCATCCGTTTCGTTCGCCTTAAGATTAATAATCCAATCCTGAACGAGTTGGGCAAATTCCTCGATCGACAGGGTGCAACTTGGCGATTCGTCATCCACCGTGTCTTCAATCGTGGCGCGATCGCCCGATAGATTCAAATAATAGGCATTACCCAATCGCTCCCAACCGTCCAATTCCCCCGTCCGCACCGCCTCTAGCTTTTCGAGCAATTCTGTCGCTGCTGCTTTCACCCGCTGAATATCCAGGGTTAGAAACGCGATCGCCCGCTTTTGGGCGATCTGTTGTGCTTGGGGAGGCTGAGGTGGTTCCGGTTCGGAGATATTGGATGAATCGGGGCGATCAGAAGAAGGGGGGGTCATAGGTCGGAATGGCCTGACTGGTTGGGCGATCGGGAACAGCAGTCAGGGGCTTGTTTGTTAGTTTACCGGCCCCGATCGGCCTGGCCCCAAGGCCCAGTTCAGCGGCGCAAATGGTGATTGCCCCCCAAGACCAGACTTTCTGGCTCCCTAGTTCTCTAAAATCGATAGAGAAGAAAACACCGCGATCGAATCGTTTCCCCAACCCAACATCCCGCCACGGTCAACCGCCGTCGCTGCCGAAACTTGCACGGAATCGATCGGGAGTTGATAGGGTGGATGGTTGGGATTACTAGGGGCTTTTAAACCCGCCGTAAGCTATGGATTTGGTTGTACTGCAAACCTGGTTAGATAACGCATCGTTTGGCATCCTGCTGGTGACGATGCTGCTGTATTGGGTGGGGGCGGCGTTTCCCCAATGGATTCTGTTGGGATCCTTGGGCACGGCTGGCATGGCGATCGCCAACCTCTGCATGGCGGCATTGTTGGGCGCACGGTGGATTGAGGCGGGCTATTTCCCCCTCAGCAACTTATATGAATCGCTGTTTTTCCTCGCTTGGGGGATCACGGCTGTCCATTTGTTGACCGAACGCAACAGCCGCAGCCGCTGGGTTGGAATTGTCACAGCTCCCGTGGCCATGGGGATCACGGCCTTTGCGGCCCTGTCCCTTCCGGACAATATGCAGGCCGCTGAGCCGTTGGTTCCGGCCCTGAAGTCCAACTGGCTGATGATGCATGTGAGCGTGATGATGCTCAGCTATTCGGCCCTGATGGTGGGGTCGTTGCTGGCGATCGCCTTTTTGATTGTGACGAAGGGGCAGAATGTGACCCTGCGCGGTAGCTCCGTGGGCACGGGCAGTTTTCGGGATAAGGTGGCGCGGCTGGCGGTCAGCACGGCGGCCGTTGAAGCACCGGCCGCCCTGTCGATCGGGGGTGAAGCCAGCGGGGTTGCCCTGCTCGATCGCCCCGCCACTGACAGCACCACCGCCCTGAATCTGTCGCCCCAACGGTTGACCCTGGCGGACACTCTAGATAACATCAGCTACCGGACGATCGGGCTGGGCTTTCCCCTGCTCACCATTGGCATCATTGCCGGTGGCGTGTGGGCCAACGAAGCTTGGGGATCCTACTGGAGCTGGGATCCTAAAGAAACCTGGGCTTTCATCACCTGGTTGGTGTTCGCTGCCTATCTCCACGCCCGTTTAACCAAGGGCTGGCAAGGCCGCAAACCGGCGATCCTGGCCGCCTTGGGCTTTGTGGTGGTTTGGGTTTGCTATTTGGGCGTGAACCTGCTGGGCAAGGGCCTACATTCCTACGGCTGGTTTTTCTAAGGGTTAATCAACGGCTAGTTCCTGTGGCGGCATCAGACCTCACCCCAGACCTACAGCGGCTGCTTGATCGAGCGGCCGCTTGTCGTGAGCAGGGCAACTGGCCAGAGGCGATCACCCTCGATCGACAGGCAATCCAGTGGGCCCCTGATTCCGCCCTGGCCTACAGTTCCTTAGCCCAGTCGCTGCGGGGAGCCGATCGCCGACCAGCGGCCGTCCAAGCCTGGAACCAGGCGATCGCCCAAGGATTGCCCCAGCCCTCCCAAATGGCGACCGCCCATTGGGAACTCGGCAAACTCCAATGGGAACTGGGGGAGCACAATGGGGCGATCGAGCAGTTCCTGAACGCGATCGCGCTGAACCCCACCCTCATTTCCCTGCAAACCCTCGATGATCTGAGTCGTTGGCTGCGGCGGCGCGATCGACCCACCGAAGCCGCCGCCTTCGAGCAAGCTGCCTTGAAACGGCTCATTCCCGAAGTTCGCCAATTAATCCACCAGGGCAATGCAACCCTCGCAGCCCGCTGGTGTCTTTGGTCATTGCAAATTGCACCGGCCCATAACGCTGCCTATAACTTGCTGTTTGGGGCCCTAACGGCCCTTGATCGCCCCGCAGAAGCGAAAGATTGTCTTTGTCGATTGGTGCCCGCCAGCATTCTGGACGAATTTGCACCCCGTTCCCCGCTCCCGATCGCCCGGTTGCCCTTAGCTGCCAGCGACTCGGCGGACTTGAAACCACTAGCGATCTGGCCCGTAGTGGCTCCCTACGCATTACCCGAGCCGCGATCCATTTTGCGCGATCGCCCCACAGCCACTTTCCCAGCTATCAGCCCCCTGCAAGAACTGCCACGACAATGTTGGGCTTTGAGCAACGGCCGGGTTTGGGTTGATGCCTACAATCGGGTGTTTTGGGATCGGGATGGAGCAGTTGTGGATGGTCTTTCGATCGGGGTGGAGCACTTAATCGCCACCTCCCATCGGTTGCCTGCCCCACAACCCATCCAAGGCACAGTCGCCGTCATTGCCAAACAACATACAGGGAATTATTTTCACTGGGTCACGGAATTTCTGCCCCAGGCGATCGATCTTTTAGATCTTGCCCAAAGCATGGGGAAATGCATTGACTATTGGTATTTTGATGCAGACTATTTACCATTTCAGATTCAAAGTTTGGAGTCCTTAGGCATTTCACGTAGCCAAATTCTTGCTAGCCAAGATATTCCCCATTTACAAGCTGACTTACTGTTAACCTTCAACGCCAACGGTCTAATTGAGTGTCGTCGAGAAGGCCTTCAGAAGTTGCGTCAAATATTCTTAGCCAAAAGTTCATCAAATCGTCTCCAATCTAGGCGGTTATATCTAGGGCGATCGCACGCTCGCCGTATCCTAAGCGAAAATCAGCTACGGCCTGTACTTCAAAAATGGGGATTTGAGCCAGTTCCCGAAGGACTCTCCTTTACCGAGCAAATTCAGTTATTTGCCGAAGCATCAGTCATCATTGGCCCCCATGGCGCAGCATTTACTAATATGATTTTTAGCCAGCCTCAAAGCCGTATTTTAGAATTCTTCGCTCCGAGCTATGTTAGCCATTTCTATTGGCGACTGAGTGGTCAACTAGGTTTTCAGTATTCCTATTTAGTCGGGGATGCTGTTCCATTGGATGATCAATCACCCTTATCCCAAGTTAGCTTCTATCATGATCTAGAAATTTCGCCCTTCGTTTTGGAGCAAGCGCTTCAGAATCTGATTAACTCCAATTGAGTTCATTAAACGAAATTTTCTGGTTGGTATTGTGGCCTTGGCTAGCCACTGGTTGCGTGCAAATCGCCCGTGCCGCTGGCTGATTGCGATCCCCGTCATCTCTCCACTAAGGTTAAGATTCGGGACGCGATCGACTCGTTCGATCCAAACCTTGCCGAGTGCGTCCCTTCTCGAGTGCGTCACTGTGATTTCGCCCAAACCTGCTCATCGTTCTTGGTTGGTGCTGTCGGCTGCCATTGGTGGCGCGTTGCTGGTTGTGACGGCCCTGGCGATCGCCCTGTTGTTAAGGGTTCCGGCCTTGCCCAACTGCCCCGCCATCTTTTGGCCGCTGGCTTCGGCTTCCATGCGCCTTTACTGCGCGGAAGTGGCGGCCAACAAGCGGACGGTGCGGGATTTGCTGGAGGCGATCGCCCTGGTGGAGGTGCTCCCGGCAGATCACGAATTGCGTCCCCAAGCGAATCGCTACTTAGTCGCTTGGGTAGAGGAAATTCTGCGGTTGGCGGATGGGGCCGTGCAAGCGGGCAACTTGGAAGAGGCGCTGAAAATTGCTCGTCAGATCCCAACAACGGTTCCCAATCACGGCCAAGTGAAAGCACAGATGGCCGACTGGGAGCGGGACTGGCGGGAGGCAGAAGGCATTTATAACGCGGTGATTGGGGCGATCGACCAACGCAAGTGGGATGCGGCGATCGGGAATGCTAACCGGCTGGTGAGTGGCCCCCTGCGCTATTGGGCAACGGTCAAACACGATGAGCTGCGGGTGCTGATTGCGGAAACGCGCCAGGATGATGGACGAATTCGCCGGGCCCTGGCGCTGGCAAACGGTGGCAATCCCGATCGCTTTGAGCAGGCCTTTGAACTGCTGCGGGGCATTGAAGCACGGCGGCGACTTTATCCCCTTGCGCAACAGACAATCACGGATTTAACGGAACAGGTGCTGACCCTGGCCCAGGCAAGTATCGATCGCGGTAATGGAGAGGCGGCGCTGCGGTGGGCGGATTTGCTGCCCGATCGGGAATCGTTGCGGGCCCAAGCGGAAGATTTACGCAACCTGGCAGCGGCGGAAACGGCGGCCAAAGGGGGCACGCCCAAGGATCTGGAAGTGGCGATCGAGGAGGCCAGCAAAATTCCGGAAGGGCGACCTCTCTATGAACGGGCCCAGGCCAAAATTGCTCAATGGCGACGGGACAGCGAAGATGCAGCGCGGTTGGAGCGAGCAAAAGAGTTAGCCCAATCGGGCACATTGGTAGACCTAACCAACGCCATTTCCCAGGCTCAGGAAATTCCGGACACCAGCGGTTTGGCGGCCCTGGCGCGGCGGGAAATTACCAACTGGAGCCGTCAAATTCAAGAACTGCGCGATCGCCCCCTGTTGGATCAAGCGGAAACCCTGGCCGGCCAGGGGCGTTGGGCCGAGGCGATCGCCCAAGCCCAGCGCATTGAACCGGAAAGCCCTTTGGCCGCCGATGCCCGTCGCCGGGTGGCCGCTTGGCGAGCGGAGTTGGAACAGCGACAGGACGAGCCAATTTTGCAACAGGCGGAGGAGCTGGCTCGGGGGGGCGACCTCGCGGGGGCGATCGACATGGCGAACCAGATTGCCAGTGGCCGATCGCTCTATCGCCAGGCCCAACAGGCGATCGCCCGTTGGCAAACCCAGCGCCAAGATCAACAACAACTCACGGAGGCCCAACAGCTCGCCACCGCCAACAGTCCGGACGGCCTCGTGAGCGCCATTTTGCTGGCCGATCGAGTCAAACGCAACAGCCCTTGGCGGAGTCAGGCTGACGGTAACATTGCCCGCTGGAGCCAGCAGCTTTTGGCTTTGGCCCAACAGCAGGCGGCCAACGGCGACTTGCCCGGTGCGGTGGCATTGGCTCGCCGCATTCCCCGGGCAGCCACCACCTACGAGGCCGCCCAAACCCAAATTAGTGCCTGGCAGCGGTGGATCTCGCCTGCACCAGCCAGCCCCTAACCTCGACGCATCCCATCAGGTTCATGGTTTTGGCTGTGCAGTTTTGGCTGTGCAGTTTTGGCTATTCCGACATCCCCCTAGCGCAATTCCACTTGTAATTGAAGCGATCGCAAGTTGGTTGGCGCATTGGCCCAGCGCAGCAACACTTGCCGAAATTGAGCCGCTTGCTCAGGGGTCAGGGCACTGGAAACCGTGTCATCCCAAACCACACCCACCACGGAACCGCGTTCCAGGGTAAGGGTAACCACGAACGTCCCCCGCAGATTAGCCGGCAAATTGCGTTTGAGGTGTTGCGTGAGCTGCTCGATCGCCCGTTGATCCAATCCCGGTGCGCTGGCAATCTGCACCGTGGGGCCCGTTGGCAAAGGAGACGTAAGATCGCCCTCCACTTCCCCAGCGGGCGGCGGCGGGGCGATCGGGAGGGGCGCGGGTTGCGAGCCGCTGCGGCCCCCTTGGCCACCCGTGGGACGTGGAGGAGCACCCACCGATCGGGCCGCCTCAGAGCGATCAGATGCGCCAAAGAAGCCTTCATAGCTGGTTCCTTCTGGCAATTCCACGGGAACCGTCACCCGCTGGGTTGAACCATCCGGGTTGACACGCACTTCCTCACTCACGGCCACAAAGGCGGTGTATTGAGACAAAACTCGATAGGCCAAGGAGGTTTCAACCACCCGATCAACCAGGGATTTCACCTCGTTGCCATAGAGCTGATTCATTAAGTCTTTGATCCGTGACCGGGCCCACAGTTGAGCAATGGCCGGCCGATCGCTCTGGCTAAACTCCACCTTGAATCGTTGCTCAAAGGGTTGGTTACCGGCGGTTCTGCCCGTCACGATCAGGGTTCCGGGAGCGCGATCGGCCTTGCGTCCAAAGATCACCAAGGGTTGAGCCGCAAACAGATCCGGCGCGGCGGCCGGATAAAGATCTGGGCCGGGGCCGGGCCCTTCCCAGCGCACCCGCACCTCCGTGAGCACCGGGTTGGCAATTTGGCGAAAGAATTTTTCTACGGGGGCTTCGGTGGTTTCGTCTTGACGCACCACTTGCAGGGTTCCGCGTCCCACTTCCGCCAGGCGATCGAGCAAAAAGCGGTTGACGGAGCTGCCCACCCCAAAGCTAAACAGCCGATTCCCGGGTTTCAAATTGCGCTGAACGCTGGCGATCACCTCCCGATCGTTGCCAATGTAGCCATCGGTCAGCAGCACCACACTCCGCAATCGCCCCGCTTCGGCCGCTGGAAACCGCAATACCTCATCAATGCCCGCTTGCAGATTGGTTCCGCCGTTGGCTTGCAGGGCTTCGATGTAGCCCAAGGCCCGCTGTCGGTTGGCGGCGGTGTTGGCCAAGGGGCGATCGGACAAGCGGGTGGCCGCATTGGCAAAGTCAATGATCGTGAAGGTGTCGTTGGGGTTCAGACCATTGATGAAACGGCGCATCAATTCCTTGGACTTGGCCAACGGCTGCCCCTGTTGGGAACCGGAGGTGTCCATCAAGAACACCACATCCTTGGGCACGATCGCCCGCTGGGGATAGCCAATCGCCGGGATCAGATATAGCCCAAAGAAACCGCCCCGATCGTCCCCTTGGGTAAGCACACTGGCTTGGGTATTGGCCCCCGCCACCCGATAGCGCAGGATGAAGTCTTTGTTGGGAATTGAGTCCGCTGGGGACAGTTGCACGGCGGTGAAGCGCCCCTTGCCGGTGAAGTCGATTTTGTGGGAGGGCGATCGCACCGCTTCGATCGGCACGCCCGCATCGATCGACAGTCGAAGGCTAATGTCATGGCCCGATCGACTGCCGGGGGGCAACACTGGCGGATTAATCCGCGAACCATCGGGCACTTGATCCGTGTTGCCATTGGAGCCGATCAGGTTGCCGGGGTTATACCGCGGCCCCACCACCATCGGGAACACAAATTCATAATCCCCCCCTTCAAACCTCAGGGATTCGGTGTATTGAATGGTGACTTGGATCGCTTCCCCGGGGCGAATGTTAGCCAAAGATTGGGTAAAGATATTATCGCGCTCTTGCTCCAACAGTCCCGCCGTGCGCCCCTCTTGGCGGGCTTGCTCATAAATTTGGCGGGCTTCTTCGCGGGTTTTTAAGTCTCCCTTAATCACCCGATCGCCAATCCGAATTTCCATATCGTCCACGGCGGCATTTTCCGGCAGTGGAAAGACATAAACCGCCTCCAAAGGGCGATCGAACGGATTCGTAAAGGTCTGTTGCACCGTCACTCGCGACAGGTTACCGGTCACCTGGGCGGTCACCTCGGTTTTATCCAACACAAACCGATCGAGTGAGCCATCGGGATTGGGGGCATAGAGACCGCCCACCGGGCGATCGGGCTGGGGCGAAACCATCGGGCGGCCCTCCGGAGGCATTCGTTGTGTTAACTGAGCAGCGGGAGCAACCGTGGGGCGAGTTATGGCAGTCATGGCATCGGTTGTGGGCATCGATCGCGCCATCACGGGTGCTGACGACTGGACCATTACGCCCCCCGCAGCCAGCACCACCATCCACCCGATCGCCGTCATTTGCTTACTCATTTCGATCCCCATGGCCTCACACCGGGCCCCATTAGCAATCCTTCGCCATCCAACGTTCGGGCCCACCGGTCAACGGGCCCAACCAAACTCGACCCGGAACGACTGGCCCTCCTGTTCATGCCTTGGGGGCATTTTGGGGGCGCTGTCCCGAATCGGGGTTTTGCATGGCTGTACTACTGTTGTAGTGCTTCTGTTTTAGTTCCGCGATCGTCGATCGCCTTCCGGATCCGTCTAGACCCTGGTTGCACGGTTTGTGGTGCGTTCTGCGTCGCGAGTCTTTTTGCCGCGCCAGAAGAATTTCACCGGAGTGCCTTCAAAGCCCAATTCTTTACGGAAATGGCCCTCAATGTAGCGGCGATAGTTGTCGTTGAACCGGTGGGGATCGTTCACAAACAGGGCGATCGCTGGTGGTTGGCTGCTGACTTGGGTTCCGTAATAGATCTTGCCCTGCTTGCCTTGGCGGGTGGTTGGCGGCGAGTGCCAACGCAGCGCATCTTCCAACACCTCATTGATTGTGGCCGTGGAAACCCGGCGACGATGTTGCTCAGCGGCGCGATCGACCAATTCCAAAATCTTCGGGACTCGCTGACCGGTCACGGCACTGGTGAAAATCATTTCCGCCCAATCTAGGAAATAGAGACGGCTACGCAATTCCCGCTCATATTCATAGATTGAGGTGGAATCCTTATCCACCGCATCCCACTTATTCACCACCAAAACACAGGCTCGCCCATCATCGGTAATCCGGCCCGCCAGGCGCTGATCTTGTTCCGTGATGCCATCCAACACATCAATCACCAACAACACCACATCCGATCGACGGATGGCCTTAAAGGCCCGATTGATGCTGAAAAATTCTGGGCCGTAGTCGATCATTTTCTTGCGGCGAATTCCGGCGGTGTCAATCAGCCGGTAGCGCTTGCCATTACGCTCCACCACCATGTCGATCGAGTCCCGAGTGGTTCCCGAAATGGGACTGACGATCGCCCGGTTTTCGCCCACAAAGGCATTCAACAAACTGGACTTGCCCACATTCGGCCGCCCCACGATCGCAATGTTCAGCTCCGGTTCCTCCGGCAACTGATCCACGGGCGGCAGGTAGCGAATCGCCGCATCTAACAAATCTCCCGTGCCATTGCCGTGAATGCCCGACACCGCGAAGGGTTCACCCAATCCCAATTCCCAAAACAGACTCGCCTGAGCCAAGCCCTGATCCGGTGATTCACACTTGTTCACCGCCAGCAACACCGGCTTCGGTTGGCGACGCAACCAATCGGCAATTTCCCGATCGGCATCGGTGGGGCCTTGCTTCCCATCCACCACAAAAATCGCCACCGCCGCCTCCGACAGGGCCGCCATCGCCTGCTCGCGGATCAGGGGCAAAAACTCCGTGTCATCATCAAACACCAGCCCGCCCGTATCCACCACCAGGAAATCCCGATCGCCCCAGAATGCCGGCCGATAGGTGCGATCGCGCGTGATCCCCGGTTGGTCGAACACGATCGCTGATTGATCCCCCGCGAACCGATTCACCAGGGTCGATTTGCCCACGTTGGGCCGTCCCACGATCGCCACCACCGGAAGAGACATACGCCTCACCTACCGCTCTTTGTTCAAAACCAAACTAGTAATCATAGCGCGATTTGGAAGACGTAATTCACGATTAATTCAGGAATTCTTATAATTCAGGAATCCTTGGCCCATCACTCATGCTTGTGGCCATCGGGCATAATCGCCGCCGCCATCAGAGCGCCCTCAAAGGAAGCCGAGTAAAGATTCGCCCGGTGTAAATTGGCTCCTTCCAAATTCGCCCCATGGAACTTCGCTTCTCGCAAATTTGCCATGCTCAGGTTAGCCAACATTAAATTCGCCCCGGACACATCCACCTGGCTGAGGGTCACCTCCCGCAAATCCGCTTCCCGCAAAATGGCATCTCGCAGCGTTGCCATATACAAATTGGCCCCAATAAGATTCGCCCCAATCAGGGTCGCCTCATCCAAGTTGGCACTCATCAAGCTGGCCATGCAGAGGTTAGCCAAGCTGAGATTCGCCATGCGGATATTGGCGCAGTATAGGTTGGCCCCCACCAAGTTGGCCAAGCAGACGATCGCTAGGCTCAAATTAGCTTCCCGCAGGTTTGCCTCCCGCAGGTCTGCCATGCCCAAGTTCGCTTCCCGCAAATCGCAGCGGCTGAGATCCGCCTCCCGCAGCTTAATTCCCTTCAGGTTGGCCGTGTAAAGACTGGCTTCCCGCAAATCAGCCCGGCTAAAATCCGACTCCCGCACGACACTCATGCACAGATCCGCCCGTCGCAAGGTTGCCTCGCGAAAGTCCACATGACGCATCACCGATTCCCGCAGGTTCACCCCCGATAGGTTGGCCGTGTAGAGGTTGGTTTTGCGAAGGCTGGCCCGCTGCAAATTGGCCCCTTCCAAATTCGCCATACACAAATCCGCATGGCTGAGGTCAAATTGCTGCAAGTTAACTTTGCTGAGATCGGCTTCGCGGAGGTTGGGATAGACGTTGGGGTTGGCGCGTCGCCAGCGGTTCCAAACATCTGCACCTTGCTCGATCAGCACGAGGTGCTCGGGGTTTGCCATCCTGTTGACTCCGGCTCTGAGGACGATGCAGCAAGGTGCGACAGGGAACGAGATGGGGTTGATCGACGAAATTGAATGGATCGACGAAGAAATTGAATGGTTCTGCCCATTGGACTAAGCATATCAAGGCAATGAAGCCGTTGAAAGGCAATCCAGAGTTGCCCCCGCTTCCCATCACCCTGTAGTGATGAAAAAGTCTCCAAAGGTTTCCGTGAGCTATCTGGCTTGACCCGATCGCCCCGCCAATTAGCCAGGAAAGTGGCTAAATCATCCGGATGACCCTTGGGCGATCGAGCAATCAGTTTTTGAAAATAGATGCACCCCAATGCCAAATCCTCAGCTCCCAATGGGAATGGGGATTTTTTTATGGGTTAGTTGGGTTTCTTGAAACTCGGCAGGCTCAAGCTCAGCAGCCCTAGACTCGGAAGCCCTAGGCTCGAAAGCCGTAGATTCGGAAGGCTAAAACGCAACAGACTTGACCATTGAACCCGAGCAACCGGCAATCCGGCAATCCGTCGTAACGGCCCAATCGATCGGCAACATTCGCTACAATCATCAATCCAGATGCGTCCACTAGTCTGACCCAGTTCGTTGGTCATCCCGCTAGTTATTCATCATTCTTTCGCTCACATATCGGAGGCGATACCCTTGCTGACCCTCGGAGTCAATATTGACCACATTGCCACCATCCGCCAAGCCCGCCGCACCGTGGAGCCGGATCCGGTGGCCGCGGCTGTTTTGGCAGAATTGGGGGGTGCGGACGGGATTACGGTACACCTGCGCGAAGATCGCCGCCACATTCAAGAGCGCGATGTGCGTCTGTTGCGGCAAACGGTGCGCACCCATCTGAATTTGGAAATGGCGGCGACCGATGAGATGGTGGCGATCGCCCTGGATATCAAGCCGGATTACGTGACCCTCGTGCCTGAGCGGCGAGAAGAGGTGACCACTGAAGGCGGTCTGGACGTGGTGGGGGCAGTCGATCGGCTCGGAGATGTGGTGGAAGCTCTGCAAGATGCCCACATTCCCGTCAGCCTGTTCATTGATGCCGACAGCAAGCAAATTGAAGCCTCTGCCAAAACTGGCGCGAAATTCATTGAGCTGCACACGGGTCGCTATGCAGAAGCCCACAGCCCCGAAGAACGGCGCAAGGAGCTGGGAATTTTGGCCCAAGGCGCTTGGCGGGCCCGGGAGGCGGGCTTGCGGGTGAATGCGGGCCACGGCTTGACCTATTGGAACACCTACGAAGTGGCCTGCATTGAGGGCATGGAAGAGCTAAACATTGGCCACACGATCGTCAGTCGGGCGGCGCTGGTGGGCATGGAGCGAGCGGTGCGCGAGATGCAGGAAATTTTGCAGCGGGCAGCGTTGGATATAAAGTTTCGTCGCTAGGGGTGCGATCGCCCAACGATTCGATCGCCAGGCCGCTAAAATGCAAAGTCGCTAGCACTTCCGTTGACTGCGCCTGTTTTCAAAATCCTTAAAATTCCTCTGGTAAACCTGCTACCTCTCCCCAAAACCAATGACCACCTATCACTTCTGTTTGGCTAGCCGTCATTTTCTCCTGGAAGAAGAACCCCTTGAAGAAGTGCTCAAGGAACGGACGCGCAACTATCACGAGCGGGAACAGGAAATTGATTTTTGGCTGGTGGAGCAACCGGCATTCCTGGAAGCTCCTGAGTTCAAGGAAATGAAGGAGCAATGCCCCCAACCGTCGGCGGCGATCATTTCCACCAACCCCACCTTCATCACCTGGTTGCGGTTACGGTTGGAATATGTGGCGACGGGCCAGTTTGAAGCGCCTTCTGAGTCGATTCCGGAACCGTTAAAGTCGTTGGCTCCCGTTTCGGCCAGCTAGGTTCTGCACAAGCGATTACGGTAACCAGCGCAAGGCTGAATACCCCCATTGGTCTGGGCCAGGGCTGTGCGTTGGGGAAGAGGGAGGATTCGACTGCGGATCCTCCCTTTTGGTGTTGATCGGTGATTGCTGGCGTTGATCGGTGATTGCCAAATGTGGGGGAATTGGTTTTTAGGGGAAAGTCCGGTTTTTCACGATCGCTCGGGTTAGGCTTGGGAGACTGCACCCCAGATTCCATTCCTCAGCATCCCCCCCCTGAACCCAACCATCAGAATCTAACCCTCAAAACCATGTTGAAACAGCGGTTATGGCGGCCCCTGTGGCAATCCCTGGTGATCGGAACCAGCCTGGCGGCGATCGCGGCCGGTGGCCTGATTCCTTTGGCCCAAGCCCAAACTCGGGAAGACTTGCCCGAGTGCGAACCGCCCCAGTCCGGTGAATTTTTGCTGTTGGTGCGCCGGGCCAGCCGGGATGTGGAAGATCGGCTTTACACGGCGTTGCCCCAGAATGTATCGGCGGAACCCTGTCGCTACGTGGGGGAAGCGGTGATGCGATTGGAAGGGTTTCCCTCGTTGAATATTGCCAAGGCTTGGGCCGATTATGTGCGCGATCGCACGGGGTTGCAGGCTTTTGCGATCGAATCGCCCAGCGCGCGGGCGGCGGCGGCCTTTCAGCCCACGGCATTGGGGAACGGCTATGCAGTGTTGGTGAATTATTTTGACGACCCGACGGTGGCTCGCGAGTTACGGGATTTTCTGAGCCGGGATGTGGGATTAGCCAGCTATGCTGATCGCCCGTATCTGTTGGCATCGAGCAGCACGGACAGCAAAGCGGCGGGAGAGTTGATGCGCCGTTTGAGCGATCGGGGATTCACGGCCATGGTGGTGGACGGTCGGCAAGTGATGTTGCTGCGTCAGGCGATCGCCCTACCGGTCGATCGATAAACGCCCCAGGAGAGTTGTTTCAAATTTCCCTCAAACATTCCCCCAAATACCTCCCCAAAATACCCCAGAGTCCCTAACCCAAGAACATCCCAGCCCTTTCGCCCAACCATTCAACAAACCGTTATTCAAAATCACCCCAAAAACTTTGCCCCAACGCTGAACCTTTTTCGCTAGCCCCCTGTCCAAAGGAGCAATTCAACAGCATTGCGAGCATGGAGGGGCAAACAAGCCACCAGCAGCAGTGTTTCTAGGATTTCTAGGTTTAAGGGCTGAATGCTGGGAAAGGCTCTCTATGCTCAATTGGGTCGCTGGCAAAGGACGGCGGTTTTGGCGGTGGCTACGGACGATCACTCGATCGTGCAACGGGCCGCTGGTGGGGACGCGCGGGCCTTCCAGCATCTCTATCGCCAACACCAAGCTCGAGTACGCGCCACGCTCTATTCCCTCTGTGATGCGGATGGTTTAGATGATTTGGTGCAGGAGGTATTCCTGCGGGTTTGGCGAGGGTTGCCGCGTTTTCGAGGGTCGGCCAGCTTTTCCACGTGGCTTTATCGAATCACTTGGAATGTGGCCAGCGATCGGCGGCGGGAATTGGCCAAAAACCGCGCCCGCCGCTTGGAGCCGACGGCGGATCCTGACTTGTCGGAACGGGCGATCGAACAGGCGATCGATCCCCGAACCCAAGACAAATCCCCCCTCAGCCAACTGCACTACCAAGATTTGGTTCAGCGATCGCTGGCCATCTTGGGGTTCGAGGCCAGGGCCGTGTTGGTGTTGTGTGACCTCGAGGATGTTTCGCAAAAGGAAGCGGCGGAAATTTTGGGAATTCCGGTGGGAACCGTCAAATCGCGGCTCTTTTACGCCCGGGCCCAAATTCGGCAGTTTTTGCAGCAACAGGGGGTGGAACTATGACCGATCGCCCATCTCACCCATCCGATGAGGCTAACGCTCAACCCCGCCCCGGTGGCAACCCCCGCCGGCCCGCCCATCCGGCTGCCGGCCCTTCCGGTCAGGAGGATGTCAAATTGGTGAACTTCTTGCGCCAACACCGCCCCAGCCCACCGCCCGCAGCCCCGGGTCTAGAGCGATCGCTGCTGTTGGAAATTGAGGCCAGCCAACTGCGGGCCGCCCGCCGCCATCGGCAATGGTGGTTAGGCAGTTTGGGGGCGATCGCGATCGGCTGTTGGGCCCTCTTCCAACAGGGCCCGGGAACTCAGGCCCCAGCCCCCAGCGTTGCGGAAGCCGATCTCGAAAGCTTCATCAACGAAACCTGGGGCATGACCCTCGCGCCCAGCAACGTCACCACCCAAACGGCCAGCACCGATGACTCGCTGCCCTGGAGTTTTGACCCCCACACCTGGGAAACGGAGCCGACCAAGCTGGTGAATCGATCGCTCTCAGCCATGGCGCTTCCCAATCAATGGACACCTTACCTCTAGCCCCTGATTAATCAGCATCTCTCAGGAGTTCGTCATTATGAAGCTTTGGAACTTGAATCGCCTTCAGATCACCCTCATGGCCATGGCCGCCGTCGCCACCGTGGGGACCGCTGCCCTGGTGCCCCTGGCCAACGCCCAAGCGGGGCCCGATGATGATTGGATGTCGCAAATGGACGATCGCCCCGGCCCGGGTGGCTCCGGCGGCCCAGACGGTGGCCCTCCCGGTGGTCAACGGGGCGGTCGGGGTGGCCCCGGCGGCATGTTGCGCGACCTGAACTTGACCACCGAACAAACCCAAAAACTCGATCAAGTGCGCGAGCAATTCCGCAGCCGCATGGATCAACAAAGAACCGCGATCGACACCGCTCGCCAAGAAATGGGCCGCCTGATGGCCGGCAGCGCCAGCGCCGACCAACTGCGTCAACAGCACAACCGCTTGCAGGCAGAAATGCAAAAAATGGGTGATTTGCGCTTTGAAAGCATGTTGGCGATGCGGGAAATTTTGACCCCGGCCCAGCGGCAACAATTGGCTCAACGAATGCAGGAGCGCGGGCCCGGCCGGCGACAGGGCGGGCCCAACGGCCAAGGCGGGCCCGGCGGTCGAGATCGGCAAGGGCAACCTAATAACCAAGGCGGCCAGGGCTGGAATCGGCAAGGACAACCCAATAACCAAGGGCAGCCTAATAACCAACGGCAGCAATAGAGCCGCAATAGGTTGGTGCTCTCCAATTGATTCCTCAAAGCAATTTTTCTAGAGAAATGACTAG
Source organism: Limnothrix redekei LRLZ20PSL1 (assembly GCF_043235035.1). Classification (NCBI taxonomy): domain Bacteria; kingdom Bacillati; phylum Cyanobacteriota; class Cyanophyceae; order Pseudanabaenales; family Pseudanabaenaceae; genus Limnothrix; species Limnothrix redekei. Next base: position 22,923 of record NZ_JAZAQF010000051.1, read on the forward strand.
GGAAATTGCTAGGAATTGCTCAGAGAGTTTTCCAAAGGTTTTTCAGTCATTTTCCCAGCATTAGCCAACTTCCCAGCGCCAGCCAACGCTGCAACCCAATAGCCGTGTAGGATCGCCTGTCCTGCGCGGTTTTCTGCTGAGGATGTTCTGCTGAGAATCTATTAAAAATTTGGTGAACATTTGACCAATCAGGGCGATCGCAATGTTGGGATCGTAACTGTGGTGATCACGGCGATCATGCTGCTCGTTTGCTGTTTTTCCCTGGCTTGGATCCAGCTCTATGCGCTATCTCTACCTGCACGGTTTTGCTTCGGGCCCCAGTTCGTTTAAGGCCAGGGCTTTGACCGATCGATTCCAACAGCATCAAATCACCCTTGAAATTCCCGACTTTAATGAGGGGGGATTCACCGGGTTGACCCTCAGCCGCCAAATCCAGCAAGTGCAAGCCTTAATTAACCAAACGCCGGAGGAACCGATCGGGCTGATTGGTTCGAGCTTTGGTGGCTTGACGGCCCTGTGGCTGGCGGAACAATGCCCCCAGGTGGAACGGTTGGGGCTGTTGGCTCCGGCCTTGGGATTTCCCCACAGTTGGCACGATCGCCTGTCGCCGGATCAGTTAGACCAATGGCAAAGGAGCGGCCAGTTGATGGTTTATCACTACACAGCGGGGAAAGAGCTGCCCTTGGGGTTGGGCTTTTGGGAAGATGCCCAGCGCTATGATCAGTCCAAGCTTCAGCGGGTGTTGCCAACGGTGATTTTGCATGGACGGGCCGATCGCACGGTGTCGATCGAGCTGAGTCAGCAGTGGACAGCGAGCCATCCTTGGGTGGAGTTGATCGAACTGGAAACGGATCACGGCATGGGCGAAGCGATCGAGCCAATTTGGCAAACGATCGAGCGATTTTTTCAACTCCTCAACCCTCCCCAAGCACTCCATTAGTTTTGGGCTGAATAGTTTTGGGCTGAATAGTTTTGGGCTGAGTAGTTTTGGGCTAAGTAGTTTTGGGCCGAATCATTGCGGAAATCACGAGCAAGATAACCAGCATGGTCATCACCAGCAGTCGAGACGAGATCGCTTGGCAACGGTTACGGGATGGTTTGCGGCCGGGCCAGCGGGAAATTGCTGACTGGGCGGGCGGGCCCTTGGCGGTTTCGGCTGTGCCGGGCGCGGGCAAGTCCACGGGCATGGCCCGAGCAGCAGCCCTGACGATCGCCCGGTTCCAGTTAGACGCGCGCCGCCAATTGGCCGTGGTGACCTTTACCCGATCGGCAGCGGCCCACCTGAAGGCCAAAATTCGCGAATCCCTGCAAACATTGGGCCTCCCGCGCCAGGGATTCACGGTGCAAACCCTCCATGGGCTGGCCTTGCAAATTGCCGGACGCAATCCGGAACTGTCGGGCATGGAGCGCGATCGCACCCTGGTGTCTCCCGATCGCCAGCACCGACTGATCGCCAATGCCGTTGATGATTGGATTACCCAACATCCATCTCTCTACGGACTATTGCTGGAGGGGCTGGAATTTGACGGGGAAGAGGCGGAACGGTTGCGGCGACTGTCCGTGTTGCGAACGGATTTGTTGCCGGAGTTGATGCTAACGGTGGTGCGCGAGGCCAAAAGCTCGGGTCTGAAACCCGCAGATTTGCAGCACATGGGCCAAGCGCCGGAGCTGGCCGCCGATCGCTACCCGGGTTTGGCGATCGCGGCGGGTCTCTACGAAGCCTATGAAGCCCAACTGCAACGGCGCAATGCGATCGACTATGACGACATGATTTTGGCGGCCTTGCGGGTTTTGGCGGATCCGGAAGCGGCTAGCCTCTGGCGATCGCGCATTTTTGCGGTATTTGAGGATGAAGCACAGGATTCCTCACCCCTGCAAGCGCGGCTGTTGGAACAATTGGCGATCGACCCGGCCACGAATGCGGTGAACTTGGTGCGGGTGGGAGATCCCAATCAGGCGATTAATTCCTCCTTCACGCCGGCCGATCCGGTATTCTTTCGGCGGTTTTGCGAAGCCTGTCGATCGCAGGGACGGTTTGCCCAAATGGATCGATCGGGACGCAGCAGCCTGATCATTCTGGAAGCGGCCAACGTCCTGGTGCAGTGGACGAACGATCGGGAATTTCCCCGCCTCACCCAACAGATTGGCACTCGATCGGCCCTGCCACCCTTTGAGTTGCAATGCATTCAAGCGGCAGAACCCAACGACCCCCAGCCGAACGCCAACCCAACGCCGCTCGGATTGGGGCTGGAGTTGGTGCGTCCCGCCGATATTCACCAGTCGATCGCCCAAATTGGCCAACGGGCGATCGACCTGTGGGCCAAGGCCCCCGATCTCAGCTTGGCGGTTTTGGTGCGCACCAATGATCAGGGGCGCTGGGTGGCCAAATCCTTGGGCGATCGATTTGGCGATCGGCTCAATCTTTACGAAGTGGGAGCCAGCGATCGCCAATCCCACGTGCCCGGGGAAATGTTGACCCTGTTGCAATTTCTCGATCGGCCCCACTCGCCCCAATACCTGAAGGCCCTGCTGCGGGTTTTGGTCGATCGACAACGAATCCTCACCCAAGACCTGGACAGCCTGGCCGCCCAGCCCGAACAGTTTCTCTATCCGGGACCGTTGGATCCACCCTTGGCAGAACCGGCCCGCCAGGCCCGGCGCATTTGTGCTGGCATTTTGGCCGCCCGGCTGCATTTGCCCCACTATGCCCTTCTGTCCTTTTTGGCCATGACCTTGGGCTACGATCGCGCCGAGTTGGCCACCACCGACAAGTTGATCGAAACCCTCGTGCAGCGCGATCGGGGTGACCAACGGCTAGAAACCACCCTGAACAACCTCGCTGAAATTGTCAGCAACGAAACCTTCGCCCCCGTCGAAGCCGAGGAGTTGCCCGAGTCCCCCTACACCCGCCCCGGCCAGCTCACCATCATCACCGCCCACAAAGCCAAAGGCCTCGACTGGGATGGGGTCTTTTTGCCCTTCCTCCACAGCGACTATTTCAGCACCGAAGCGCGTGTGCCTTTGCAAATGGAGTTTTTGGGGGCATTTAACTTGGGCGACTGTTTACGGGCCCAAATTCGCGATCGGGTGCATGGAGCCGCCAAACTTCCCCCGATCGCGATCGCCACCCACCAAGCCCGTTGGTTAAAAGTGGCCGAAGAATATCGCCTGCTTTATGTGGCTATGACCCGGGCGAAGCGACTGCTGTGGATGGCGGCCGAGCAACAGGCCCCCTTCACCTGGAACAAGCCCGAAAACCTCACCACCAAAACGCCCTGCCCTGCATTTTTGGCTTTGGAAACGGATTTTCCCAAGTGCAAGCGATCAGCTCCCTAGCTCAACCGCAATCAATAACCGCAATCAATAACCGCAACCAATAACCGCAACCAGCAATGGAAAAGGGACTGGCCGAAACCAATCCCTTTTTCAAAAACCCTTTTCAGAGTTGTTCGCCAGAGCACTTTGCTGCAGCGAGCCTAGAAAGTCTTGAGACTGGATCTAAACTCCGCTGCTTCACTCCGCTGATTTAGACTCCGCCAGCATTGATCACGATTCGGCGTTGAAACCGAATGCAGCAACCAGAGCAGGAGGGGCTAATTTACCACAGGCCTTGAATTGGGCCCGAGGGAACCATCGGCGCGGAAGGAGCCACGAACGGACGTTGCTCAACCACCACGTCACGGCACTGACGCTCCATGCTCACGGGGGTGGCGCGGCCGATGAACTGACGGCACACGGCCTTGCCGGAAGCATTCAGCACAATATCGCGCGACAGCTCTTGGCCGTCCTTGTTGTAGATGAACACTTCGTTGCCAGTCAGGTCACGGATCAGCACGGGGCCAGCCTTCATGCACTCTTGCACTTCGCGCGACCAAGCTTGGAAACGCGAGTTGCAGATGCCCCGGTGAATATCGAGGTCTTCGAAGGTAATTTTGTTGTCGCTGTTGCAATCACCAAATTGGTGAATCTTGTAGCGATCGGTGATCGGAGTGCTGGTGGTGATGCTGCTCTCTTTCTTCATCGAGAGGTCGATCGGGAACTCAAAGCTCTTGCGCAGAGCTGCACCAGTCGGATCGGTCACCACGCGCAGGCGAGGGCCATCGTAGTAGGTTCCATAGACCACCTCTTGAGCAAGGCTTTGCTCGTGGTAGTCAACTTTGATGTGGGGGTTCAACGCAGGCGCAGCTTGGGCCACCGTAGGCACGCTAGCCGCCACCAGGGAAACCAAGCCCCAAAATGCTTTCGATTTCATAGGTGCTGTGGGTCTTTCTCGTCGGTTGGAAACGAGCATACCGCTTTGGCGGCAGCCCGCAGGGTCGGTGGTGCGGAGCTTCCAATTACTCTAACAGATTGCCTGAAGTTGACCAGCCAACAAAAACGGCAGGCGCGGGGCCTGCCGTTGAATTTCGTCGTTACCGAAGGGGCTGAATTCCTGAACGATCGGCCCCTAAGGGGGGAAATGGGTCGATCGCCTAGGCCTCTTGCAGCAGCGTTACTTCACCGTTACGCACTTGCCAAGCAAAGGTCAGCAGTTTGAACCAGCGTTTTTGCACCTGTTTGGGGGTACAGCCGATCGCTTTACCAATGGTTTTTTCGTCTTTTTGAGCTTGCTTCAGTTGCACCAGTTGCTGTTGCTCGGGGGTCAGTTGCTCCCAAAACAAGGTCCACAGCGCACCGGACATCCCTAGGCGATCGTCCACATCGGCCCCAAGCCACTGATGAACCAATTCCCAGTTGTGCATCCGGGAAAAGCGCTCCACATGATACTTAAACCGTTGTTGCAAATAGTCCCGCTGGCGAGGGCTGAGGCCCAACACTTCGTCAATTTCCGGGGCAGACAGGTCTTGCATTTTTAGGGACAGGTAATCCACGCAGTCGTGGTGACCTTGGTTGCGCAGATAGTCCACCAGTTCGTTCAAGATTCGATCGCGCAGAACCGCTTCCGCCGGGTCGATCGCCTCCGAAACCATCTGCTCGCGCACCTGCTGCACGGCGCTGCTGCGGGCATATTGTTCAGCCTCTTCGCCTTTGCCCCCTTCCACGGCCAATTCCATGTCGATCGCCACTTCCGGCGGTTGGCGACGGGCAAAGCTTTTCGCCCGCAGCACGATCAATTGTTGGTTGCGGCAACCGGGCAGGGAAATGCGGCGCTTGGCATATTGCTCTGCGAAGGAGAGATATTCAGCCAACTCCAGCCGGGTGCGCGGTTGGTAGGTCTCAGGCAAATCGTTTTCCCGCCGAAAAGCCCGCAGGGATTCGATGTAAAACGCTTGCATGAAATCTTCAATCAGCGTGTAGCGGGCCTGGAAGCTCAGTTCCGCTTGGGCCGGAGCAATGTAGCGATAGACCATGGCGCTGAGGGTGCTGTGCAGTTCCACTCGGCCACGCTCGGAGCCGCGCTTATAGTAAGCCAGGCATTTTTGGAGCCGGTGACGAGCCAAGGACAGGGCCCAATCGTCCACTTGGCCGGAAGCTTGGATGCGATCGCTCTTTTGGCAAACACGGCTGACTTCGCTCAGGATGCGCTCAACTGTGGCGATCGCTCGGGTGGGCATTTGTCCCACCGAATTCACCACTTCATCCAACAACATCTGTACTTGGGCGCTGGCATCGGCGGGGGCTGGCACAAGGCTGAGGGCAACGGTCGCGGCGGGAACGGGGCTGGAAGGGCGGCGGACTTGGGGGGCGGTGGCCAGTTGAGCGTTCACGATTCTTACCTCAGGATGCACAACACAACGGTGACGACGAAGGTTGTCGGGGAAGCGCTTGGGAGGTGCGTTTCTCTTGACAGCTTCACTCTACGGAGCTAGCCCCAGTGCCGATCGCACGTCTGTGTCACTGGCTCGATCGCAATCGGCCCCCTGCTTCGGGGCGATCGACCATCGCAGACACCTAAAACGCCCAAGGGCAGATGGGATAAAGCTTGTGGCGACCTGTTTCCGAGACTATCCAGCTTGGCAACCGCCCCTGAAACCGTCGCTTTCCTCAGCCAGTTCACCAACCGGATTGAAACAGCGCATTTTTGAGGATGGGGTTGCGGATTTGCCGGGTTGCACAATCCTCCCTGCCAATGTTTCGGGCAAGGGGGCGAGGATCCGGATCTGCGCCGCCGAATCCTGGGGTATTCAAGCCAAGAGCCGCTCGATCGCTGTGGTTCAACGTGTTGTGCGCTCAGAGGAGCCTGAATCGTCAAAAATTCCCCGAAATTTTTCGACCGCCTCGCAGACCCCAAACGGAAGCGTTCAAAATTTCTTGAGCAATTTGCTTGACAAACCCTAGCTGCGGCGATTATCTTAGTTTCCGCGTTGGACGCACATTCCTCAGTAGCTCAGCGGTAGAGCGGTCGACTGTTAATCGATTGGTCACAGGTTCGAATCCTGTCTGGGGAGTTTCTAAAATCTCGAGCGCCGTAGGGGTTGGGTCTCCCAACCCTGACCCGGACGATCGCTACAACCCTGTCCACCCCTGGGAACACCCAAGGATCACGGGAACTGGGCGGGGAGACCCTGGAACTGGGCGGGGAGACCCTGGAACTGGGCGGGGAGACCCTGGAACTGGGCGGGGAGACCCTGGAACTGGGCGGGGAGACCCTGGAACTGGGCGGGGAGACCCTG
>NZ_JAZAQF010000066.1:0-600 GCF_043235035.1 Limnothrix redekei LRLZ20PSL1
CTCTTCTGAAAGAGTTCAACTTCCCGTTCCGTCAGTAACCGTAACGACGAGCGTAGAAGAGGAACTTCGATATGGCGAAGACAAGCGCAGTTGAAAAGAACAAGCGCCGCCGCAAGACCGTCGCCAACCAGGCTGCCAAGCGTGCAGGCTTGAAGGCGATCATCATGAACCAGTCTCTTTCGATTGAAGAGCGGTTCAAGGCCACCCTGAAGCTGGCAGAACTGCCGCGCGATGGCTCCAAGACCCGTATTCGCAACCGTTGCGAAGTCACCGGTCGTCCGCGTGCATTCTACCGCAAGCTTGGAATGTCGCGTATCGCGCTTCGCGAGCTTGGCAACACCGGCAAGGTGCCGGGCGTTGTGAAGTCGAGCTGGTAAGGAGAGGCCAATATGACGATGACTGATCCGTTGGGCGATATGCTCACCCGTATCCGGAATGGTGCCGCTCGCCGCAAGAGCTCCGTCACCACCCCGGCCTCCAAGCTCCGTGCCCGCGTTCTCGACGTTCTGCAGGCCGAAGGTTACATCCGTGGCTACAGCCAGGTCGATTACGACAATGGCAAGTCTGAGATCACGATCGAACTGAAGTACTACGAAGGTG
>NZ_JAZAQF010000017.1:0-29201 GCF_043235035.1 Limnothrix redekei LRLZ20PSL1
GAACAGAAACTATAGAGGTGTTGGAACAATTAACGAGACTAGCAGCCCGACTAGTGGATTTACAGTGCCTGAGAAACTGGTTTACTAAGTGCTGTTATTGTACCTGGTGATTGCGGCAAGGGCTGTATCAAATTGGCTTAAAAAACCCAACCTCTACAGTTCAAGAGTTCTTACAGGTTATTGCCAATGCACTGCAACACTATTCTGGCTATAACATATCCACTATTGAGTGGAACTCCAACCGCCGTTCATGGTTTTCTACAGAAGGTATCAGAGGAGGCGCTTTACGATTTGGAAAAAAGGGGTGGCAGTCGGGGCGGTTGAGATTATCGATCGAGTTTTGTCCCGATGAACCAGAACCAGAACCAGAAACGTCAGAATTGCCCTTGCTAGAAGCCAGCATTGAACCGGCTAATTCTCCGTTAGATGAAATTCGGCGATTGGCAGAGGAATAGCAAATGGCTAAAACTCCCCGCATCAAAATCGATCCAGCCGTTCGACAATTTGTGCTCGATCGCGATAATCACCAATGCCAAAGTTGTGGCAGCCGCGATCGCCTAGAAATTGACCACATCAAATCCCTCGCCGCTGGTGGTTCCAACGACATCAGCAACTTGCATACCCTTTGTCGCAGTTGCAATGCCCGCAAGCGCGATCGCCTCGATTTACGGTTCGATCGCCGGTTTAACCTGTGAACCCTGCCCTAAACATGATTTTCAGCCTAAAAAGCGATGAGGAGCGAGGTCGATCGATCTCCCAAAATTAGGAATTTGACGACCCACTCCTCATCAATCATCTTTGAGTGGTTAGTAGCGCCCCGTGGCTCACTGACTCAGCCGGGAGCCAACCACTAGATAAACGCGCTTTGGGTGATGACGCTGGCGGTGACATTCTGCAAGATGGCCAGTACGCCGCCATCCCGCAGGGCCAGTTGGGTGTTCGCGCCCTGTTGAGTAATCACCAGATCGCTGAACCGGACACCATCCGTCAGGGCCAGGCGATCGCCCCCCGAGGCCCCCAGCGTGAAATCCGTCACCACATCCGGGGACTGACCCGGGCCGTTGCGCCGCAGCACAAAGGTATCGTTCCCTGCGCCGCCGGTTAGCACGTCTGTGGCCAAATCCCCTGCCAGCAGGTCATTGCCATTGCCGCCTAACAGGGTGTCGTTGCCGCGTCCCCCAAACAGGCGATCGTCACCATCGCCACCATTGAGCAAATCCGCTCCCTGATTACCTGCCAGGAAATCTGCGCCTGCTGAGCCAGTGAGGATGTCGTTGCCGTTCATGCCCAACACACCCCCTGTACCCTCGATCGCCCCGGCGGCCAAGGTGTATGAATCGTCCCGGCTGCTGAGGGCAAAGAAGCTGGCCCGCAACACCTCATCCGCCCGGCCAGACAGGTTTTGAATGCGGCGATCGTCCGCGATCGAGGTGTCTGGCGCAGTGAACGTGCCCACTTCGCGTAGATAGTCTGCCAATGCTTTTTGCTCGCTGCCAGCGGTGGTGAACGTGGCCGTTGTGCCTGCGGGCACCAAATTCACTTGGTTATAGCGAGCTGCATTCTCCCGGGCAAACTTGGGGAAGGGGTAGTTGTCGCCGCCCGCCTCCTGGGTGCTGGTGCCTGCTAGGAAATTCAGCGTCACCACCCGAAACGTCCGATTGGCATCACCCACCACTTGTCCGTTGCGAACAATGAAATCGGTGATGTTGTCGTTTTCGTCGCGCAGGGCGATCGACTGAACCCGTTGGTTAACCGGCTTGGTGAGGTCAAAGCTGAAGGCCACCCCACCCACTTGGGGAAACTGACCCGGCGTGCGCCCCGGCCCCGATCCGGCCACCCCATGCTCCAAAATTTCCTTCAGTTGAGTGGCTGTCAGCGTCACCAAACTCAGGGTGTTGTTAAAGCGCAGGGAGTTTTCGATATCAAGCTGGGAAATTTGTCCCGTTTGCTTGTTGGCCGCAGGGTTGGCAGGCACGGGCAAGCGCTCCACCTGGCCGCCCACTTGCCCACCGCCACCAGCGATCGCCCCGATCGCATCGCGAATCCCACCACCGTTCTTAATCGAAATCACCGCGCTGGGATCGACCTTGCGAGCCGCCGCCAAGTTCGCATCCGCCGTCAGGTTCCCCAGGTTGGTTTCTTGGGTGCGCACAAAATCGCGGTTGCCTTCGAGGTACACCGACGCGCGGCCAAACAAGTTGCCATCTTTGGTATTGATCAGATTTCGCAGGGCCGTGGTGACTGCCGTAACCTGGGGACTCGGCTGGCCAGGGTTGTTGGCCGTCAGGGCTTGCACACTGGCGCTATCGGTGGCGTAGGCCCCATTCAGCGAGGGGTTGAGGCTGCTGGGAATTAACTGGCCCGCATCGTCAAAATCCGCCACCAAGCGACCGACGTAACGATAGTTGGCAGCGGTGTTCAGGACGGCCACGGGCCCCGTGGGCGAAGTCTCAATGATCGGGTAGGCAAGGCCAGAAGCACGGGTATCACCGGGGCGCAGCCGATCGCCCTCATCGGCCAACAGGGTGTGAGACCCACCCGCAATCAACACATCCACATCCCGCAGTCGTTTGGCCAGTTCGCGCTCAATTTCGAGCTGCTGCATGTGGGCCAACACCACCACCTTGTTAATCCCCGTAGCCGTCAGGGCATTCACGGCGGGTTGAATTTCCGCTGCCAAGGCATCCAGTTCAGCGGCGCTGGGGGTGTTGCCAAAGCTGCCGGGCGTGATGCCCACGCCGGAGCCAGGGGAAGAAATGCGGGCCAAGGTGGGGGTGGTGGCCCCGACAATGCCGATCCGTTCGCCGCCAACGGTCAACACCACCGACTTGGCAATCTTGCCCGCGCGATCGTCGCTGGTGACGGTGGTGAAGTCCTGGCCATCGGGCACAACGTTATCGCGAAGGGCGCTGTCGTTGGCAAAGTTCAGGTTGGCACTCAGATAGGGAAACCGCGCTCCGGCATAGCCTTGGCCGGGTGTGAGCAAGGAATCGATCGTGGAAGTGCCTTGGTCAAATTCATGGTTACCGAAAACAGATGCCTGGATCCCAATGGCATTCAGGATCGCAATGTCAGCGCGGCCCACCCCTTCACGGCCCAAAACACTGCGGAGGGCCGTATCGCTCCCTGAAGAGAAGAAGGGGCCGGGGATGTAATTATCACCAGAAGACAGCGTGAGGGTGTTGGGAACGTCATCGCGCAGGGCATTGACTACCGTTGAGAACCCCACAGCATCATCCAGCGCAGGAATGCCAGCCTCAAAGTCTGAACCGTGCAGAATTTGTAGCTTATAAACCATGATTTGCAACCCTTAACTTTGAGTTAACCGTGCTGGAAATGACCCAATGGGCACTCTTGCATGGCCAGGCTAAGACAATGATGAATTTGGGTTAAGACTATGTTAGGACTCGATTTTCATTCAATAGTTTTCACGTTCAATTATGTCTAGAAATTTTTGATTTTGGTAAACTGATAAATTACTTATTTTTGAATAAATATTTGCTTAACTTCAGAATGATTTGAAAATCCAACAAGCACACTAAAACGAAAATTTGATTATCCAAGATAAATTCAGAAAGATCTTTGATGATCGGTTTACTTTTTTGGTTTGATTTCATTTGAAATATGCCGATTGTGTCTTGCCGAATATCGATCAAGTTTATCGATCGCGAGATCAAGAATTTGGGTCAGGGGGGTTTAGGGGGAGGCATCATTTTTTAAGGTGAGGCTGAAGCGACTGATTTTCCTTGTCCCAATGGTTGTAACAAGCGGCTTAAGCCCCTTTTCCCTCACGATCCGCTAACGGCAGATCTAGGGGGTCAGGCGAAATGACGACAGGTTCTAAACCCCCTGGCTGGGTTGATCGGTTGGGTAATTCGACCCCTTGCAGGAATTCAACCCCATCTGATCAAGATGGGCTAATCAACGATCATCTGGTAGGTTGGGTTAAGGTGCAAAACCCAATAGCAGCAAGGCTTGTGGTGATCGAGTTGGGTTTCGTAAAGCTCAACCCAACCTACGGGACTAGACCTCCTGGCTGGGTTGATCGGTTGGGTAATGGAATCCGTTGGGGCTACTCAAAAGATTTGCCGCACAAAGTCGATCGCCGTTGTGTGACCCCAGTGGACAGATTTTCAAGCGATCGCTGGATTGTTCATCGTCATTTTTTCTACCTAGCCTGAAAAGGGCGATGTTTCAGCAACTTCAGCCCCCGAATCAGGTGTGTTGTTCTTGAAATTTCTTGAGCATGGTGATGAATAACCTTAAACAACTACAGGGTTTTGCCGTTGGTGCGCTCATAGCCTTGATGGTTTTGCCAGAAGCGGCCCTGGCTCGATCGCTGGCGGAATCTTCCCTGGATCAACGGCAATCCTTCCAGAATTCAGCCATGGGTCAACGGCCTGCTGAGCGCTTGATTAGTGCGCCCGATCGAGCCAAGGATGATGATGACGACTGGGATGATGACGACGATGATGAACCCATCATCCGCATTTCGGGCCGGGTGATTCGCTTTGGCGAGCGGGACGAAAATGAATGGATTGTGGAAGCCAATGGCCGGCAATATCGCGTGGATGCGGGGCCGCGTTGGTGGCGAAATTTGCCCGTTTCTGTGGGCGATCAGCTCACCGTTGAAGGCGAGTTGGATGATGGCGAATTAGATGCATTTTGGGTGCAATTAGCCAACGGAGAAACGGTGCAATTGCGAGGGCGATCGGGGCCGCCGCCTTGGTCAGGTGGTCGCCGTCGATCGCGCTAACAACCTTCTCCAAGAGAGACCCACAATCCCAACGCTGCGGTCAATTTTGCGGCCCACCACATTGCCGTCGATTCAGGCGAAGGGCAAGCGTGTTCCTGTGGCGTTGTGGCACTGGCAGGGCGATCGGGGCGGTGATTCCCTAGGCTTTGGGGCGAAACAGGGCAAAAACGGAGGTGTAACCGTGAATAAAGGTTGTGCCACCCACGGGGCCAATTTCGCCGTTGCAGAAAAAGCCCGCCACAGGCATCAGACCCAGATATTTTTGCAACAGGCAGGAATCAAAATTGGCTTTGTTATAAAGCCCTTGGCCACGACCCACGCAGGCAAACATCAAGGCCCCGATCGGGTCGGGCTGTTCCGATGGGCGATCGCGCAAATACCGTTCCAACAGGGCGCGTAGGTCTTCGGCGGAGGTGTCCGCATCTCGCAAATGAAACTGAATCCGTTGGCCCCGGCGGATTCGATCGCCGATCGCGATCGCGCCGCCGCTGGGATCCACCCCCAACAGGTTGCGAATCAGGAAATCGCCGGGTTCCAGGGTTTGGCGAAAGGCATCGCGGGCCAAACCCACAAAAAGGGAATATTGCGCCAGTTCGCGATCCTTGTCGCTGAGTTCTTCAATCAGTTGCCGCAGGGCCTTGAGGGGGGCTTGGGGTTTGTCGGCGATCGTGTCTTGATCCATCTGAATCGACACTTGCATCACGATGTTGCGCTCGCATTCCGTGACCCACAGGGGCTGACCGATCGGGCGGCAACCTTGGGCCACAATCGGCTCAATCACCATATCGCCACTGAGGGCCACCCCCACCGCGCCCGATCGATAGGCCTGATAGTCCGCAAAGAGTTGCTTGCTTTCCCGAAAGGAGTCCCCGCTGGCCAAGCCGCCCACGGTCACGGAGCCGGGATAGGCATAGTCCAGCCCTTGCAGCAGGTCGTTCATTTGCACCAACCCCGGATCCGCAAAGACCAAAAAGTTAGGGTTTGTGGCGGGATCCGCCCCGATCGCCTCAATCCAGGGTTGGGGCGGCCCATCCAAATCGGGCAGGGCCTCGCGATCGAGGTGAAAGGTGTGGATGGTGACGTTCGGTAACCGAGCGGCCATCACGCAGAGGGCCGGATCATCTTCCACCTCTTCCACCTGTTGCGGATCCAGGTTGCCCACAACGCCGCTGCCCCCACAGCCCGCCATGGCCCGAGCAGGCAGGCGATCGCGCAGCAGGGGCATCAGCCGTGCATATTCGCTGCTAAAGGCCGACGAGATGAAGACCAGCAACAAATCTGGCGGTTGTCCCAAAGTCGCTAAAACACGCTGGCTGACCTCATCAATGGCCGCTTCTAGGGATGGTTGCTTGGAAACGGCGCTGACCCATTTCATTTGGTCACTCATGGGGGTAGTCCTCCTGCGGGCGCGGGGCGATCGCTCGGATCGAGTCGAATCAAGATCCTAACCTGGGAGCCTCTGGCCAAGGGCGATCGTGCAGCGAACTGTTGCAAATGAATTGAGGAGCCGTTTGGATTTACACGGAAGTGGTTTCTCGGACTAATTTGTCCCAGCCCAACTCCTTCAGTGCGCCATTACGACGGAGGGGGCGCGTCACCAATTCCAAAATGTCGCGGGTGCTGCCAAAGCCGTGAATTTGCGCAAAGGTAAACTCTACTGACCATTTGGTATTAATGCCGCGTGCTTCCAAGGGATTGGCGTGGGCCATGCCGGTAATCACCAAATCTGGCTGCAAATCATAGATGCGCTGAATTTGATTGTAGTTGTCCGGCTTTTCAACAATCCGGGGCAATTCCACTCCCATTTCCTGACAAGTTTTGGTCAACAAATCCAGCTCGGCCCCTTGGTAGCGCTTGTCCATGTAGGGAATGCCAATTTCCGGCACGGTTGCTCCACAACGAATCAGGAACCGCGCCATGGAAACTTCGAGCAAATTGTCACCCATGAAGAAAATCGACTTGCCGCGAATCAGTTGCACATAGTCTTCCACGCTCTGCCAAATTTGTGCTTCTCGCTCGGCCAGTCCTTGGGGTTCAATGCCCAACACAGCACAGATTTTTTCGATCCAAGCACGAGTCCCGTCGGGACCGATCGGGAAGGGTGCGCCAATCAATTTGCACTTCCGCCGCCGCATGAAGGCCGTGGCCGTGCGCGAGAGGAACGGATTCACCCCGGATGCATAGTAGCCTTCGGCGAGGGCGGGCAATTCTGTGTAGCGTTTGGCGGGCAACCAGCCGGCCAATTTAATCCCTTGGCGCTTCAGTTCGAGGGTCAATTGCGTGACGACCGGGTCAGGCACTGAGCCAAACAATACCAGCGGTTGATGGTTCACATAGCCCGCTTCGTCTTCTTGGATTTCTTCTTTCTTTTTGCCAAAGTTCAGCAACTTTTGAATGGCGTTGCGATCGTCTGCGGCGGCGGGGGTTTGTTGGGTGGCATCGGGGCAGCGCTGCACCATGGCCGCCAGCACCGTATCTTCCCCTTGGGTAAAGGCATAATCCAGCCCATTGGCGCGGGCCACCACGATCGGGATGCCGATTTCTGCTTCCAGTTTGGGGGCGATTCCTTCCAGATCCATCTTAATGATTTCGGTGGTGCAAGTGCCAATCCAAACAATCACCGAAGGGTTGCGATCGCGCTTGATATCTTCACAGAGTCGCTTCAGTTCTGCGTAGTCATTCAATTGGGCAGAAATATCCCCTTCTTCGAGTTCCGCCATGGCATAGCGCGGCTCCGCAAAAATCATCACACCCATGGCATTTTGCAAGAAATAGCCACAAGTTTTCGTGCCAATCACTAAGAAGAAACTATCTTCGATTTTTTGATAGAGCCAAGCGACGCAACTGATTGGGCAAAAGGTGTGATAATTGCCCGTTTCGCAGTCGAATTGGAGGGCGGGGGTGTTGGGTTCGATCGTGGCGGTCATTGGCTGTTCCTCACAGGTAAAACGGTTGAGTTTTGGGGGATAAATCGTAGGGATTGTCGTCATTTTTTGGATGCAAGCTGAAACAGTTGCTTGTCCATGCCCCAATCCTCGTAACAAGATGCTTAAGCCCCTTGTTCCCACGATCCGCTAACGGTGGAATCAGGGGTTTGGGCGATTGACGACGAGCCTTACGTTCCTACTTGGATGTTTGGTTGAAATGAAACCCGCTACCCTGACCACGATCGAACCCTGAATTTCGCTGAATTTCGCTGAACTTAAAAAGTCGATCGCTCCCAAATGGGAATCCGTTCAGCATCACGGGTGCGGCCATTGCAGTCGGTTTCCTCAAACTGTTCGATCGGGGGTTGGGCAAACTCGATCGGCGCAGGATCGCTGGCGGGTAACAGGATGGCGGGACGGTTGCGGCGTTCGCGGGCGGCGGCCTTGGCGGCTAACTCCAATTCCCGATCGGGGTCAAAGTCCAGCCCCAGCGCTTCGATCACCCGATCGGGATCGCTGCTGAGATCCACCAACAGCGGCATCAACTCCGTCACTCGTGGTTCCAGCACCGTCGCTGTCGCCAACAAAAAACTCGATAGGGGGCGGCGGTGGCCCAACTCGCTTTCTGTCCAAATGGCCATGCGGGCCAACCAGGAACGGTTATCGCGGTAATAGTCCAGCCACTTTTGACGGATTGATCGGCGCAACTGTTCAACGTTCATAGGGCGGAAGATCGGTGGACTTTGGAGATATCAAACCTCGATCGAGCCTACCTGATTAATCCCTATCCGGGCGCAGCGGTTGCAGGGGAATTGTGGGGCCTCGGGCGGAGGGCGCACCGCTGTGCGCCCCTACGTTTTGCCCTGTTTTTGTCGATCGCCCAACCGATCGTCCATCGTTGGGAGCAAGGGGCTTAAGCCCCTTGTCTGGACTTGGGTTCCGCCCTTACACCATCATCAATTCGGGTTCGGGTTCCGTCGTCTTTGGTTCTTGCGGGTTCAGATAGAAGTCCGACAGCATCGAGAACAACTCCCGATCGGGCGATCCATCGGGAACCACGCCCTCCGGCATCGCCAACAGTTGATCGGCAATGTTCAGGTAATAGTCACAAACCGGCAGCAACGACGGGTCAGACTCCGCCATCTCAAACAGCGTTTTGCCCTTCACCCGCGACACGCGAATATCTTCAATCAGCGGCAAAATCTCCAGCACCGGCATCGGCACGGCGCTGACATATTTATCAATCAGATCCCGCTTGGAAGTCCGGTTGCCAATCAAGCCCGCCAGCCGCAGCTTGTGCGTCCGCGCCTTTTCGCGCACCGAAGCCGCAATCCGATTAGCCGCAAACAGCGCATCAAAGCCGTTGTCCGTGACGATCACGCAGTAGTCCGCATAGTTCAAGGGAGCCGCAAAGCCGCCGCAAACCACATCGCCCAGCACGTCGAACAAAATCACGTCGTACTCATCAAAGGCATTCAATTCCCGCAGCAGCTTCACCGTTTCGCCCACCACGTAGCCCCCGCAGCCCGCACCGGCCGGCGGCCCGCCCGCTTCCACGCAATGCACGCCGCCATAGCCCTTGTGGATCACGTCATCGGGCCAAACGTCTTCGTAGTGATAGCTCTTGGCTTGCAGGGTGTCGATGATCGTGGGAATCAGGTAGCCCGTGAGCGTGAAGGTGCTGTCGTGTTTCGGATCGCAGCCAATTTGCAGCACTTTTTTGCCACGACGGGCGAGGGCCACGGAGATGTTGCAACTGGTGGTGGATTTGCCGATGCCACCTTTGCCATAGACAGCGAGTTTCACGGGGGGAGTCCTCTGGGGAAATCTGGTTGGAACAGGACTGGAGCAGGAATGCAACGGGGATTTAGTCTCGGTCAATCTCCATTAATCTCGGTCAGTCTCAGTCAAGCTCAGTCAATCTCAGTCAAGTTGGGTCAATCTCGCTTAAGCTTCGCCAATTTCGGTGAGCTGCCCGAGTCCTGAACTGGCAGACCGAGGGCGATCGAAATGAGCGAGATGGCAAAAATCAAAACCGGAGCATTGAAGCCTGAGTAGGGGGCCGATCGGGAATGGGATTAATCGCGAATGAAGCTCAGCGGTAACGGAAATCGGGAATGCAGCCAAAAAACTGAGTTGGGGGTGGGCAGCCCTGGAGCGATCGCGGTTGGTTGCCCCACCGATGGCATTATCAGCAGATTTTTCCCGAAAGGAAAGCAAGGCTAATTTTGTCCGGCCGCGCCAGCCGCCTTGAAGCTGACCCTAAATTCAAAAAATGGTTTTAAAGCTGATCAAAATCAAATAAATGCGTTTTTAAGCCAAATTAATCAAATTTAGGGTCTGATTTATATAAAAATAAAAACAAAACCAAAATATAAATTCCTAGACTAGCCCAGCCCTTAATTCAGAGCCTGCTCGACTCCCTCATCGATTTGGGCTTTCCCAAAGGCGGATCCGAGGGTGATCGCACCCCAAAACAGCCGGGCGATCGGGAAATTTGGCGCTGTTTGTTAAGAATTCAATCAAAGTTCGGAGCGTTGACAGGAAACCGCGCGGCGAGATCGATCGACCATCTCACCCTTGATAGCGATCCCCGATCGGGAGTTGCGCCCACTCGCCAAGGAAGCCAGAATCGATCGGCCGCTGGCGAGTGGTTTGTGGCAAATTGGTGGCAGCATCGAGCCAGTTGTGTTACGCCATCTGGTGTTGCCCAATGGTGCAACGGCCCAAAACGCTTGCTGTTTTTGAAATCTCTCTGAGTCCTGTTGTTGCCGAGGGTTGCCCGTTATGTCTTTTGAGGTGTTGTTGATCCTGATCCTGGCGCTGATTTTTCTGTTGCAGTGGCTTGATGGACTCGATCGCGATCGACGCAAGGCAATTGAAGCGCGCCAAAAGGCTGAAGCGGATCTCCTCAACATGTTGATGCTGCGTAAATCCTTGGCAGATTTGCTGAAAAAATTGGCGGCGAATCCTGGCGACATGGGCTTGCAACAACAGGTTTTGGCCTCGATGCGAGTGCAGGAGGATGCCAAAGGAACCGGCCTGGGTTATGGCTCCCTGTTGGCGCTTTTTGAGGCGAACTCCGGTGATAAAACCCTGCGCAAAACGGTGCTAGAGGCGGGCCGAATTCACTACGGCAAGATTGCGGGCGGGGTGGCCTCTTTGGATGATGAACGCCGGGTCATGAACGATATTGCCGTTCGATCGTAGGAATGATCGCACGGGTGCTGAAGGTTACTCCTCCGGGCGATCGCGGGGTGATTTGTCCCCTTGGAGGTCAAGGCTTTTGGCAGTAATGTTTTTAAAGTTTGTTTTTAGGATTCGCCCAGCACGCTGCACAGTCTGACTCGAAATTTTTCGGGAATTTGCGCTGGGATCATGCCTGAAATGATTTCTGAACTCATTCCTGGAACTGCCTCGGGCATCAGCCTTGAAAGTTTTGCTTGGGAAACTGTTTCTTCGATTCGCAAGCCGGGAAACCTGGTCTGAGCTGTTTATGGTTTTGTCAAACCCTGCCCTTAAATTGCCCGCTGCGATCGCCCTTGTCTGCGTCTTGACCGGTTGCGCCCAAAGCAAAGTTGCCCAATGCAAACAACTGGTGGCCATTGCCAACTTGGCCAACGAAACGGCCCGGGAAGCCGCCACAGGCAAACCGGAGGCCATGCGCCGTGCTGCTGAATCGTTCGATCGGGCTGCCCAGGATTTGGGCAAGTTATCGCTCAGTGATACGCAATTAAAAGACCATCGATCACGCTTGGCGGATATCTACACCGACACCAGCCGCAGCACCCGTGAATTTTTGAACGCCATTCAACAAAAGGATCGCAACCTAGCTGAAATTGCAGTGCAATCGCTGGAGCAGTCCGCCAACAATGAGCGCAACCTGATCCAAACCATTAATCAAACCTGTCAGGTGGCTGAATCTGCCGCCAGCAATCCGGCCCAGCCGAATTCCCCAGCGCCGTGAGATCCGTTCACCGCTGATTACCACTGATTACCGCTGAGACGACCCACAGAGCGCGGCTTTCTGGAGGTTGATCGCGAGACTCATGGCCTCGCGATCAACCCTTGCATTAAAACCAGTCGTCCTCATCGTCCCAATTGTCGTTGTAGGTCGATCGCCGATCGCGCGGTTGGCTGCTGCCGTTGTTGCGGGCCTCCCGTCGATCGCTTGATCGCCCTGATCCATCCCGAGGGGCGGGCCGGCTGGGGCGATCGCTGGGGCCACCGTAGCCGCCGCCATAGCCCAAATCGTAGGGATCGCGCGATGCCGGGCGGCTCGGTTCCCGACGGCGATCGCCCTGACCGTTTGGTTCATTCCAACCCCGATCGCCTCGGCCCGGGTCGCCACCTCGTCCTAAGTCGCTGCCCCGGCCGTAATCGTTGCGGCCATAGTCGTTGCGCCCGTAATCATTCCGACCGTAGTTGTAGTCCCGATCGTAGCGATCGCCGCCACCCAATACCGCGTCGCGCCCATCCTGGAAGGTGCGCCGAATCGACCCAAAGAAGTTGTCGTCATCTTCTTCGGCGTAGCGATCGCGCACGTCCCGGTTCAGGTTGTAGATCGCGTCTTGCAAGTCGGCTTGGGTGCGATCGATCTCGATGTCGTTGTTGGCGGCGATTGCCTCGCGCAGGGCCTTGACGGTTTTTTCGATCGCCCGCCGATGCACCTCCACAAACTGCATCCCAAAATCGAGGGTCGCCTCCCGCAGTTGCCGTTCCGCTTGGAAAGTGAGGGCTTCGGCGCGGTTGCGTTTGTCCACCCGATCGCGCTGCGATCGATCCTGGTCGGCGAACTGCTGGGCCTCCTCGATCGCCTGGCGCACCTCAGACTCGTTCAGGGTCGAAGCATCCTGGATAATCACACTTTGCTCGCGGCCCGTGGTCATATCCAGGGCCGTCACCTGCAAAATGCCGTTCGCATCGATGTCAAAGGCCACGCGCACTTGGGGCACACCACGCGGCGCGGGCGGCAAGCCCTTGAGGATAAATTTCCCGAGGGATTTGTTATTCGCCGCCATTTCCCGCTCCCCTTGCAGGATGTGGATTTCCACCTGAGTTTGGTTGTTTTCGCTGGTGGAAAACATATCCGATCGCCGCACGGGAATCGTCGTGTTGCGGGGAATCAGCTTTTTCATCACGCCGCCGGAGGTTTCCAGCCCCAAGGAGAGGGGTGTCACGTCCAGCAGCAAAATATCTTTCACCTCGCCGCCCAGGATGCCCGCTTGGATCGCCGCGCCCACGGCCACCACCTCATCGGGGTTGACGTTTTGGCTCGGTTCCTTGCCCACGAGCGATCGCACCACGTCTTGCACAAAGGGAATCCGCGTGGAGCCGCCCACCAAAACGACTTCATCGATTTGCGATGGCCGCAACCCCGCATCCATAAAGGCCCGCTTCAGGGGCGCGCGAATCCGTTCGATCAAGTCCGTGCAAAGGCCCTCAAACTGCGATCGGGTTAGGCGGGTTTCCAAATGCTTTGGCCCATCCTCCGTGGCGGTGATGAAGGGCAAATTAATTTCCGTCGCCCCCACGCCGGACAGCTCAATCTTGGCCTTTTCCGCCGCTTCCGTCAGCCGTTGCAGGGATTGGCGATCGCGCCGCAGATCCAGCCCCTCGGTTTCTAGGAACTGCTCCGCTAGCCAATCCACAATTTTGCGATCGAAATCATTCCCGCCCAACTGCGTGTCGCCGCTGGTGGCCTTCACCTCAAAGACCCCATCACCCACTTCCAGCAGGGACACATCAAACGTACCGCCCCCCAGGTCAAACACCAACACCGTTTGGCTACTGGCCCGATCGAGACCATAGGCCAAGGCCGCCGCCGTCGGTTCATTAATAATCCGCTTCACATCCAGCCCGGCAATCCGCCCCGCATCGCGCGTGGCCTGCCGCTGGGAATCGTTGAAATAAGCCGGAACCGTAATCACCGCGCCGGTCACGGGCTGGCCCAAATAGCGCTCGGCTTCGTCGGCTAGCTTCCGCAAAATCATCGCCGACAGTTCTTCCGCCGGAAAGTCTCGCTGCAACTTGGGGCACACCACCCGCACATTCCCCTCCTCATTGCGCCGAATCGTGTAGGGCACGCGCTTTGAAGAAGGCGACAGCTCATCGTATTTGCGGCCAATAAACCGCTTTAGACCATAAAAGGTGTTTTGCGGATTCAACACCGTTTGGCGGCGAGCCAGTTGCCCCACCACCTTTTCGCCATCTTTGTTGAACCCAACGACGGACGGGGTGGTTCTCATCCCTTCGGCATTGGCAATGACGACGGGTTTCCCGCCTTCCATGACGGCCACGACGGAGTTGGTCGTACCGAGATCGATGCCAACGACTTTTCCCATTGCTTGGTTGCTTGTCTCTTGTTGCGGCTGCGAGTGGCTGAGGGGGCGATCGGGAAGGCCGTTCAGCCGAGTTGGATGAATGAACCAGCCCAATGACTGGCGCTTGAGATTGAGGGGCCCAGACAAGGGGCTTAAGCCCCTTGCCCCCCGGATCTCAAGGAATTTGCGGGGGACAGATTCAGCGCCCGATCGCGCGTTAAGAATCTTGTCGGCTTCATTCTATCCTGTGGCTTCCCATCCACCGAACCGAGGCGCGATCGAAACCGGGATCAACCTTGGCCAAAATCCTTTGCCAGAATGGAGACTGTTAGGCCGCAACCGATCGCCAGGAGCGCCGCCCCATGCTGCCCTTGTCTTTGGAAGTATCGGCAGAATTACTAGATTCCCTGCCCCCGATTGACGAGCTACCCGACTCTGACGATACGCCCGTGGATAACGAAGACCAATATTTCATTCCCGGTGTGCTGTTGATGTTGTTGAACTACATCTGGCGACACCGAGAGGACTGGTTCTTTTCGGGGGATATGGGCATCTATCACACCACGGGTTCTAATCCGCGCGTGCCGGTGATTCCCGATGCCTTTTTGAGCATTGGGGTCGATCGCCGCAAGGATGGAAAATCACGCCGCAGCTACATCACTTGGACGGAAAACAACATCCCACCGATTTTGACCCTGGAGATGGTGTCCCACACGCCGGGCGGGGAATACGACAGCAAAATGGCGATCTATGCCGGGTTGGGCGTGTTGTATTACGTGATCTATAACCCCGAGTTTTGGCAGCGGGATGGGCACGATCCCTTTGAGGTTTACAAACTGGTTGATGGGGCCTATCAGCGGCAAAGCGGTGAACCCTGCTGGATGCCGGAAATTGGCTTAGGGATTGGGCGCGATCGGTTGGTGGATGACCCGTTCGATCGGGAAGTCCTCACCTGGTACGACGCGCGGGGCCAACGCTATCGCAGTGAAGCGGAGGTGGAGCGCGATCGGGCGGCCGCCGAACGCCAACGAGCCGCAATCGAGGCCCAGCGAGCTGACGAAGCCCAGCAACGAGCCGATCGCCTGGCGGAGCGCTTGCGGGAGTTGGGCATTGATCCGGAGGCGATCGAGTCGGATTAATCAGGTTACGCCGATCATCCAGCGGCGAAATCGGTTAGGCGGCGGCGATAGGGCGATTGAAAACCCAGCACGATATCGTTTTTTGGAACACCGAGGGCGAGTAATTCGGTGGCGATGCCCAGTTCGGTTCCATCGCGCTCAATCCAGATTTTGCCGTCCTGCAATGTGACGTAGATGATACAGCCAAATACTCGCTTGGAGCCATCCCAACCAATGTGCAGCAGTTGGTAGCGATCGCGCTCGGTATCAAAAATCAGTTGCAGATCGGTTTCACCTCGGCTTAATCCTTTGGTGGTGTGACGCTTCAGTAGGTCTTGAACCAGTTGGCTGTAGTTCATTCCTTCCATAGCACAATATCCTGACTAACCAAGTCGATGATGATCAGTTTGATGCTGTATTCGGCGATCGAATCTTGGATGAAAGACTTGATAAAAAATTCTTCGTAAATATCTTGTGAAATGGCTAAATACAGCGTGCGATCGGGGTTGGTGCGCTTCAGGGCTAATCGATAGTTTAAAAACTGTCCGAGAGCGAGATGGTAAGCAAACAGATCAGAATTGCCCAGGAATGATTTGATCTCAACGGCGATCGTTTGTCCTGACTTGCTGGCTCCTAGAATACGCTCGGCTCCCAGATCGATGCTGAGGCGAACATCGTCAACCAAGATATAAAGCGGGTCGTCGGTGATTGTCCAGCCATCTTTGATCAGGGCTTGGCAAACAGCATCATGAACGAGATCGCGAGCAGGCATAGCAAGTTGGGCTAATTCGGTTATGGCGGGTCTGGGGTGATCCAATCCGTGAGCGATCGCCCTAGGTAGGCTTCCAAAAAGGCGCGGGCGGCGGCGGGTTCGATCGCCTCTAGGGCTGCCACGATGGCTGGAATTGCGTCGGCTTGGGGATCTTGGGTTTCGTTGAACCAATAATGCACGGTCGATCGGGCAATGCCCATGGTGACGGCGAGCCGCCAATGGTTTGAAAGGGGGGCTGATGCCGTAGTCTTGCAAGGTTTGTTTGAGTGCTTTTCCTGCTCGCGCCATACCCCCAATGGTCTCAAAGGGGGGCGATCGGGTAAATGTTCACAATCACGGTTCACAATCACGAACATCTAGCATCTTGCTGGGCATCGCGTTCGGCATATTTCAACGACGGCGACTGATCGTACTGGTTCACCCCGATCGCGATCGCCCAGTTCCGCCCCTCAGCGTTCATCTATCCCAGGTTTGTTCATTGCTTTCACGTCACCATAGCCCGTTATCCCTTCAACTTCAATTCGATCACGATCGTCCCCGTTACGCCGCCTTTGGCCCCCACCGCTTGGATGCCGATCGACCCCTCCGCGGATAAATTTTCAGGGCGATCGGGGGGCATACAATCCCTCCCATGGGGGTGACGAATTTTGGGCAGCTCTTTGCCAAGATAGAACCATTAGGCCGCAATGCCAGGAGCGCCGCGCCATGCTGCCCTTGTCTTTGGAATTATCGGCAGAATTACTAGATTCCCTGCCCCCGATTGACGAGTTGCCCGACTCCGACGATACGCCCCTGGATGATGAAGATCACCATTTCAATATTGTCCTGCTGTTGTTCTTGTTGAACTACATCTGGCGACACCGAGAGGACTGGTTCTTTTCGGGGGATATGGGCATCTATCACACCACGGGTTCTAATCCGCGCGTGCCGGTGATTCCCGATGCCTTTTTGAGCATTGGGGTCGATCGCCGCAAGGATGGAAAATCACGCCGTAGCTACATCACTTGGACGGAAAACAACATCCCGCCAATTTTGACCCTGGAGATGGTGTCCCACACACCGGGCGGGGAATACGACAGCAAAATGGCGATCTATGCCGGGTTGGGCGTGTTGTATTACGTGATTTATAACCCCGAGTTTTGGCAGCGGGATGGGCACGATCCCTTTGAGGTTTACAAACTGGTTGATGGGGCCTATCAGCGGCAAAGCGGTGAACCCTGCTGGATGCCGGAAATTGGTTTGGGAATTGGGCGCGATCGGTTGGTGGATGACCCGTTCGATCGGGAAGTTCTCACCTGGTACGACGCTCAGGGCCAACGCTATCGCAGCGAGGCGGAGGTGGAGCGCGATCGGGCCGATCGCCTGGCGGAGCGGCTGCGGGAGTTGGGTATTGATCCGGAGGCGATCGGGTAAGACCCGAGGGCTTGAATTTTCTTAAGGGATGGCTGATCAGCGCGATCGCGTGGCTAGACTGAGCGGTGAGGATTTGGCTGGTTTGGACGAGGGAACTCCATGAGTGCGTTTGATTTTCAGCGATCGGGCGATCGCCCCCCCAGATTCAGCAAAGCGCCCAAGCCTCGGGAGTTGGGGTGGTCGGTGTTGGCTCCCTTGGACGATCGCGATCAGCACCCCTGTCCCATTTGTCGCCACGGACAAATTCAGCCGATGCCGATGATGGAGGATGCCTGGGCCTGCGATTTTTGCCGGCATTTGTTCACGCTGGATTTGCAATCCCGGATTTTGCGGGTGGAGGACAGCACCCAGCCCTTGCAGTGGCGTTGGTTGGGGCGATCGTGGCAACCGGTGCGCTACAGCAATGAAGCGCTCACACCGACCATTTGGCTGCTGGCCGTAATTTTGGCGATCGGGCCGGTGGGGTTGATTGGTTTGTCGCAATACCTCTTTCCCCCTTTACCCGGCTCCCGATCGGTGGGATTTGGCCAAGGGTGGTTAATTTCAGCGGCGATCGGGCATTTCATTTTGGCCGCCTGGTTGGTGCTGGAGCATTACCAGTGGCCGCTCTATGTGTCGTTGAAGTTGCGCTGGCAAGATTGGCGATCGAACCGCTGATTATCCTGATTGATCATCCCAATTTGACTCGATTGGACTCGATTTGAGTTGATCTAAATCATGCAGATCGAATCGGCGCGATCGACCGAAGCGCAATGTATGGGAGTGCAATGTATGGGAGCGCAATGCATGGGAGCGATTAACCAGGCTGGCCCCACCCGCGACCTAGGCCACCAATGATCCGTGACAGGTTTGGTCTGCCAATTCCCGTTCCCACTGCTGGGCCTCTTGAATTGCCTGGGCTACCACCGCTTGACAACCATGGCCCGTTTCCACCTGTTGGAGCCATTGTTGAGCAGCGTTGCCTTCCCGCAAAATGCGCTGCAAGGGTGACAGGAAGCAGCTAAACCCGCGCTCTTTGGCGATCGGGCGTAATTCTGCATAGAGTTGAGCGATCCAATCCCTGGCCTTGATGGTGCGGCCATCCTGCCAATGGCGTAGGGATGCGTCCAAGCTGTGGCGAGCGACGGCCATTTCGTTGGCCAGGGTCAACGACAGTAAATCGTCATTGCGGGTGGCGGCCGGCAACAGGCTTGCAGTCAGTGGATCTAAGCTGGGATCGTCCATCAATTGGCACAGCCGAGCCTCCAGTAGGGCCGTGATCGCCAGCAGGGCCAAGGGATCAATCACCGGGTCACAAATCCGCAGTTCCAAGCGATTTAGGTTATAGGGTCGGCAATCGCCGTTGGGCCGCACGGAACTCCAGAGGTGGCGAACATTTTGCATGGTTCCCAACTCCAATTGCTCTTCAGTCCAGCGAATGAAGTGTGCGTGGCTTTCAAACAGGGGCACTCGATCGGGCGTTTGGGGAAACAGATGCCAGCGAGTGGAATGAAAGCCGGTTGGTTCGCCATCCAAGAAAGGAGAAGAAGCACTCAGGGCCAAGTAAAGCGGCGCTTCTACCCGTACCAGCCGACAGGCCCGCATCAACAGTTCTGGATCGGCAATGCCAATGTTGATGTGAACGCTGGCGGTGACGACTTTGGTTCCATAGGTGCGTTCAATGTAGGCGTGGTAGGGGTTGGCCGGGTCAGATCGGTAGAAGCGATCGCTCCCGCCCAGGGCTAATGTGCCGCCGGGCACTAGGGTGTAGGGGCCTAGGGTTTTCAGGTATTGGCGCAGGCGCAACCGAGGAACGAGCAAATCGCACAGCAACCGCTCATAGCTGCACAGGGGAGCGGTGGTGTATTCCACGTTGCGGCTGTCGGGTTCGCGCACAAAGCCATCTAGGTTGGCGGTAATTCGATCGGACAGGCCCACAATTTGCCCATCGTGGGTTCCGGTATAGATTTCAATTTCAAAGCCTTTGGACAGCATCATAGGGAGTTGTGAAGCAATTGTGCGCGTCGGTCTGCTCTGCCAGCCCGATTTCTATTGTCGCCTGTGGCGTGATCGCCCGATGGCTGTTCTGTCGTTGCTGGGATTTTTTGTGTCTTGAAAGGGGCGATCGCCCGGCGGCCGTTCTGTCGGGTTCTGGCCTGGTTTTGTTGGATCTAGTTTTTGTTGGATCTGGTTTTGCCTGGCCGGTGGATGATATCTTGCGCGATCGCCCTTGCTGAGCATCAGTGGCCCAGAAACCGTAGCAGCTCAGAGGCCGTAGCACTGGGCGACCTGAGCCGCTGCTCGGTGGATGAGGGCATGGCGATCGACCAGGGCCGCCAAATCATCGCAGTAGCCGCCGCCGATCGTGCAGGCCACGGGATAGCCCGCTGCTACACAGGTGGTCAGCACCTGCATATCCCGCCGAAATAAACCAGAATCGGTGAGGGCGAGCTTGCCCAGCCGATCGCCTCCGTGGGGATCCACCCCCGCATCGTAAATCACCAGGTCGGGCCGCACTTGGGCGAGCAACTCTGGCAGGAAGCGATCGAGCGTTTGTAAATAGTCATCATCTTCCATGCCTTCTGGCAATGCCACATCCAAATCGCTGGCCTGTTTGCGGGCGGGAAAATTTGCCTCGCAATGCATGGAAAAGGTGAAGACCTGCGGCTCGTTGCGAAAAATCCAGGCGGTTCCATCCCCTTGATGCACATCCAAGTCCACAATCAAGACCCGATCGACCAAGCCTTCGGCCTGCAAAACCCTGGTGGCGATCGCCAAATCGTTGAAGATGCAAAACCCGGAGCCAAAATCGGGGAAGGCGTGGTGCGTGCCGCCCGCCAAATTGCAAGCCAGCCCATGGCGCAGGGCCAACCGAGCCGTTAGCACCGTGCCACCAGCCGCCACGCAGGTGCGATTAGCCAAGGCTGGCGACCAGGGCAACCCAATCCGGCGCTGGGCTTTTGGATCCAAAGTGCCTTGGCAATAGGCTTCCACATAGGCGCGATCGTGCACCAGCTCAATCCAGTCTTGGGGCGGCCGATCGGGTTGGTGAAACTGTTCTGGGGTTGCCGTGCCATCGCTGCGTAACCGGTCATAGAGCTTGGCAAACTTTTGCATCGGGAACCGGTGGCCGGGTGGCAACGGCGCGACATAATCGGGGTGATAAACTAGCGGCACATTCATCGCAATCTTGGCTCCGCAATTTTGGCTCCTGGGGCCGACCTGCGGTGGGTCGCCGGTTCATCGGTGGTTCAAGTTTGGCCAACAAGCCTTGGATGGCGGGGCGATCGACCCGGTTCCCAGCTTGGGGCTGTGGGGCCAATCAACTGTTGATTGTTCCCCAAAAATTGTCCCTAAATGTCTTCTTAGGGTAACGCTCTAGCCTGCGTTGTGCGACTTGGGCGATTCGGATGATTTGGGTGATTTGGGTAATCTGGGCGATCGCCCCCCAAGGGTTTAATTAACTGAAACTAATGAATTGAAAATAATTGAAAAATTAATTGTTCAATTAGTTCATGGGATTTTGAAACGGGATTTTGTCCGTGCAACCTTTCAGCGCAACTTGGCTTTACGGCAGCAGCGATCCGGAGAATGCTGCTCATTTTGAAACCATCCGCCAATGGTGGGAGAGCTTGGCGGGCAAATCTGTGACCTGGCGACAGCGCTTGCTCGATCGCGCCACGGATCCCCAGATCCTTGATTGGGACGCGGAGCGCTTCGACGATGAATTCACCATCCAAGGGACAGAAGTGCGGGGCATCACGTTCTATTACCAAAAGCTGGGCAGCGACTTGGAACGCAACACCACGCCCCAATCCTTGAAGCTGTCAGCCAATGGACAATATCTCTACATCTATCCCCAATCTCAAAATGATGTGGTGATTCGGGTGGGGCAGCCGGAAGCCCGCTTGGAAACGATCGCCCTCACCAATCCCACCGCCACGGTCAAAACCGGTGGTGGCCAATGCATTCTCACGCTGATCGATCGCCCAGCGGGCCAGGCTGTGGAAGTGACGCTGAATGCAGAATCCCTGCTGGCCCTCAAAAAGCTGTTGCCCTAGATCTTGCGCCGAGATCTTGATCAGCGAGGGGCCCGTGCCATGAGCCACTGCCGCCGAGGGCGATCGCTCCTACAACAGCTTTGGATCGCCAGTTGGGCGATCGGGTTGGTGGGTTGCGCCAGTGGTCGCACCCTCAGTTTCCCTTTCGATGCGGCCGGAGCCAACCCCAACAGCCTCAACAGCGCCTTTTCGGAAACCAGCCCGGCCGTGGCGGGGCGCTTTTTGGTGTTTGTGTCCGATCGTCGGGGCAGCCAGGATGTGTTGCTCTATGACCTCCAGGAACGACGGGCGATCGAGCTGCCAGAGCTAAACGCCTTTGACACGATCGCCGCCAGCCCCAGCATTTCCAGCGATGGCCGTTGGATTGCCTTTTCTGCCAGTCGCCAAGGCCGCACCGACATTTACCTTTACGATCGCACCACTAACCAACTCCGCAACCTGACCCAAGCCCTGCAACTGGAAACCCGCAACCCGCAACTGAGCGCCGACGGCAGCCGCATCGCCTTTGAAATTGAACGGAGTGGCCAGTGGGATATCGCAATTTACACCCGCGACGGCCAGCCTATTAATATTCCCTAACCAGTTTCCTCTGCCTAATCGTGTAATCTTACCCCTGACTAAAACCAAGCTTCGATGATTGGTTTTTATGAATTTTGATAATAGGTAATTTCTTTTGATTTAAAGAATTTTGCATCTTGTTTTCATGATTTAAGGTTTCTAATTGATTTTCTTGAATTTAAAAATAAATCAACTGATTCTTTGATGAAGAACTGTGACAAGAAATTTCAGTCTCCATCAAAAATATAAAGCTGATGTTTTAATTGCTCCATGAACTGACGAGCAAACTTATAACTGAAATAGTACTGGCGAGTTATATAGTTCCTTTATTTCATTCGGAGAAATGGCAATGACGAATGAGAACCAAAGGGTTTACAAGGTGGTAGTGAACCATGCGCAGCAGTATTCCATCTGGCCTGTGGAGCGAGGAAATCCCTGGGGATGGCGGGATGCAGGCAAAGAGGGGCCGAAGAGTGAATGCCTGAAATATATTCAAGAAGTATGGACTTAATGGGCTTATTAGTGTCTTGTTGCATGGACGCAATCAGGATGCTGGGATGAATAGGCGGCTATTGGATAGGCGGCCATTGGGTATGCAGTTATTTTGGGTTCGCCATGTGGCGGTGCCATTCCGTGGCGGGGCTGGCCAGTCGATCTGGTCTGATCGAGAGGTGGCAAGCCTCTGATCTGTCCTAGCTCCGTGTTTTTGCGGCATGGGCTAAATCGGCGGTCGGGGGACGATCATTGATAGCATGGTGGTAGTATTTTGCTCCCTTCATTCGATTTCACGATCGCCCCGCGACCCGATGGCTGAACAATATTTGCTCGATAAGCTGCAATCCGTTGAGCAAACCTTTAATGAATTAACCCGCCGCCTTGCGGATCCTGATGTGGCCACGGATCCGACGGAATTTCAGCGCGTGGCCAAGGCGCGATCGTCCTTGGAAGAAACGGTGGCGACCTATGACGCATGGAAAACGGCCGTCAGCGACTTGGAAGGGGCCCGCGAAATCCTGAAGGAGTCGGGCGATGACCCGGAGTTGCGGGAAATGGCGCAACTGGAAGTTGAAGAGCTGAACGATCGGGTCGCCCAGTTGGAATATCAACTGAAAATTTTGCTGTTGCCCCGCGACCCCAACGACGACAAAAACATCATGTTGGAAATTCGGGCCGGCACGGGTGGCGATGAGGCCTGTATTTGGGCGGGCGATTTGCTGCGGATGTATTCCCGCTATGCCACCACTCAGGGTTGGAAGGTGGCGTTGGCGAGTGAGTCGCTGTCGGAGGCAGGCGGCTTTAAGGAAGTGATCCTGGAAGTGCAGGGCGATCGGGTTTACAGCAAGCTGAAGTACGAGGCGGGTGTTCACCGGGTGCAGCGCGTGCCGGCCACGGAAGCGGGCGGCCGGGTACACACTTCCACCGCCACGGTGGCGATTATGCCGGAGGTGGATGAAGTGGAAGTTCACATCGACCCAAAGGACATTGAGCTAACCACGGCGCGATCGGGCGGGGCTGGCGGCCAAAACGTGAACAAGGTGGAAACCGCCGCCGACCTGTACCACAAACCGACGGGCATCCGGGTGTTTTGTACGGAGGAGCGATCGCAGCTCAAGAACAAGGAGCGGGCGATGCAAATTTTGCGGGCCAAGCTCTACGAAATGAAGATGCGAGAGCAACAGGAGGCGGTGACTTCTGCCCGGCGATCGCAGGTGGGGAGCGGTTCCCGATCGGAAAAAATTCGCACCTATAACTACAAAGACAATCGCGTGACCGATCACCGTTTGGGCCAAAACTTTACCCTCACGGCGGCCCTCGAAGGTGACATTGACGAGATGATTCAGTCTTGCATCACCCAAGATCAACAGGCTCAATTGGAAGAACTGGCAGCCCAGGTTGGTTAACGTTATCCGTTGTTTGCACCCCTAACCATGTCCTGGCAACGTCCCGACGGTCGATCGCCCGACCAGCTCCGCCCCGTTCGATTCCAGCGAAATTTCACCAAATATTCCGCCGGGTCTGTGTTGGCCTGTTGCGGTGACACGCAGGTGATTTGCACTGTGTCTGTGCAATCCGGTGTGCCGCGCTGGCTGGCCGATTCGGGTCAGGGCTGGCTGACGGCGGAATATCGGATGATGCCGGGGGCCACGCCCGATCGGCAGTCGCGGGAAACCTTCAAGCTGTCCGGACGCACCCAGGAAATTCAGCGGCTAATTGGCCGGAGTTTGCGGGCGGCGGTGGATTTGCGGGGCTTGGGGGAGCGCACCCTGGCGATCGATGCGGACGTGTTGCAGGCCGATGCGGGCACACGCACCACGGCGATCACGGGCTGTTACGTGGCGCTGGTGGATGCGTTGCAATCGCTGGTGGCCGCTGGGGAATTGGCAACGTTGCCGATC
The DNA here is from genome assembly GCF_043235035.1 of Limnothrix redekei LRLZ20PSL1. Lineage (NCBI taxonomy): Bacteria > Bacillati > Cyanobacteriota > Cyanophyceae > Pseudanabaenales > Pseudanabaenaceae > Limnothrix > Limnothrix redekei. The sequence goes on from NZ_JAZAQF010000017.1 coordinate 24,304, forward strand.
CTCTCGCCGGTCGCTGCCGTTTCCGTGGGGTTGATCGAGGGATCCGCCTATCTGGATTTGAACTACCCGGAAGACGTGGCCGCCGATGTGGACTTCAACGTGGTGATGAACGGCGAGGGTAATTTAATTGAAGTGCAGGGGACGGCGGAATCGGGCAGCTACAGCCGATCGCAACTGAATGCACTGCTGGATTTAGCCGAAAAAGGCATCGGTGAATTGATGGCGGCCCAAGCGGCTGCTCTGACCGACTCAAATGGTTAGAAATCGCAGTTTTTAGGCGATCGCATAGCCGGAAAAACGGCGAAAATTAGGTGGCTGAAGCCCAAGCACAATATCCTCTTTGGGAATACCTCGTTCAACCAAATTTTGAGCAATATCCAGTTCGGTATTGTTGGCCTGAATCCAGATTTTTCCTTGCTTTAGGTCAAGGTGCATTGAGCAACCATAGATTCTTTGTTTGTTGTACCAGCCGATCGCAAAAACCTGATAGTGGTCATGCTCGCTGTCGAATAAGGTTTGAACTTCAATATCACCATAGGATGGCTTATAGGCTGCAGAAGCTGCTTAATCACAGCTCGATAGGCTTGCAGTTTTTCTGTTTCCGAACTTAAGGCTGTCATCGGGTAATTAACCTCACTCAAAATAATTGAAATTCCATGGTGAATCACTTGAAAACCAGAATTAACCAACGGCAAATCCGTTATATTGACGCATAAATGGCGAGTGATAAGCCAATACGATATCTGTTTTGGGAATGCCTTTCTCTAAGAGTTCATTAGCCACGCCCACTTCTGTGCCATCGTATTGAATCCAAATCTTTTCTTCCTTGAGATCAATATGAATTAGAACGCCATAGACTCGCTGTTTTTGAAGCCAACCTGACCGCATGACTTGATAGTGATCGCGTTCATGATCAAATATGACTGCCATTTCAATCTCGCCATAAGCTGGTTGAATTTGGCTGTGCTCAAGCAAAATTTCTTGAACAACCTGGCGATATTGATTTAGTTTTTCCATGACAGCCACTCTCTCCTCTTCAACATCTTAGATCCTCCAACACTGTCGCTAATGATCGATCGCCCGGTGGTGGGGGCAAGGGGTTTAAACCCCTTGTCTGTTGATGGTGTTGCGGGGCGTGGGTGGGTGTTGGGGCTGGCTGGTCAGTGGAACAATAGAAACCTGTTCGCGATCGCTGAGGACTTATGGCGCAGGTTTTGGTGCTGACGAATGATGACGGGTACGATGCGCCGGGGATTGCCGCGCTCGATCGCGCCGTTGCGGAGTTGCAGTTGGGTTCAGTGCGGTGGGTTGCGCCCGCAGCGGAACAGTCGGGCTGTGGCCACCAGATTACTAACCATCGTGCGCTGGCGGTGCAGGAGCGCGATCGCGGGTTCTCCGTGGCGGGCACACCGGCCGACTGTGTGCGGTTGGCGGTGAGCGAGCTGGCTCCCGAGGTGGGCCTGGTGCTGTCAGGGATTAACGCGGGCGGCAACCTGGGCACGGATGTCTATAACTCGGGTACGGTGGCGGCCGCTCGGGAAGCAACGCTGCAAGGCCGACGGGCGATCGCCCTGTCGCACTGGATTCGACGGCCTTTGGAAATCGATTGGGACTGGACGGCTCAGCAGGCAGTGCGGGTGTTGCCCCTGTTGCTCGATCGCCCCTGGGAACCGGGCAGTTTTTGGAATGTGAATTTCCCGCACCTTGACCCCGGCGCTCCCGATCCCGAAATCGTGTTTTGTGAGCTGTCTCGTGACCCGGTTCCACCGATCTACCGGCGTACAGAGGAGGGCTATCAGTACAACGGCATCTATGGGGGTCGTCCCTATAAACCCGGAACCGATGTGGCTGTTTGCTTTGGTGGCGCGATCGCCGTTACGCAGTTGCGGGTTTAGGGAGCCGATCGCGGGCGATCGCTAGAATTGAATCAGTTTGTCTCCCCTGCAAGGCTGGTTATGGTGCTTGCTGTCTCCCGCGATCGGGCCCTGTCGCTGGCTGAGTTTCTCGCATTGCCCGAAACTCAACCGGCCAGCGAATATATCAACGGCCAGGTTCATCAGAAGCCAATGCCACAAGGCCAGCACAGCTACTTGCAATCAGAACTGACTGCGGTGCTGAACAGTATTTTGCGCAAAGCACCCATTGCTAGAGCCGGTGCAGAACTGCGTTGCACCTTCGGGGGGCGTGTGTTGGTGCCCGATATCGTGGTGATCAAATGGGATCGAATTCCTCGCCAATCCGATGGCCGAGTCGCCAACAGTTTTGATTTTGCGCCCGATTGGATTGTGGAGATTGCGTCACCCCAGCAACCCCTAATTCGGCTGATCGAAAAGATGCAGTTTTGTTTGGATCAGGGCACAGAAATGGCTTAGTTAATTGACCCTGGTGATCTGTCGGTGTTGGTCTATCAAGCAGGGCGATCGCCTCGGGCTTTCGTGGACTTGGGCGATCAACTGCCCGTGCCTGATTTTGCCCAAGGGGTGGAACTGACGATCGAGGATCTACAGAGCTTTTTGCTGGATTAGTCAAATTGAGGATAGTTCAGTTTTCCTGAATTTATCCTGTTATTTTGAACTGAAACGGCTCAAATGATCCATTAGAAATTAATAGGAAAATGACCTAATTCTTGGATGCTTCTAATTCTGCTTTCATGCGCTCTAAGGTGATGTGCATCTGATCAAACATCATTTGAGGAGTCATACCAAATTGCGAGAGGTGAGTTTTCAGTTGCTCCACCTGCATTTTGGCCATGAAATCATCTGACAATTCAAATCGCTTCATGAAAATCCGATAACGATCGAGGACGGTTTCCATCTGTTCGATGTAGAGTCGTTTCCCTTCGCGATCAAACTTGCCGTAGTCACCCCCAAGCTGCACTAGGGATTGATAAGTGCCAAAAATCTCCCTAGCTTCCTGTTGGACAATTTCAGAATCAAAAATGCTCATGTTGTATGCCTGGGTCATTGTCAACACCCATTTGCCTTTGATCTTAGCCGATTCCCCTCTGAGGCAAAACGCCCACCCAGTCGGGAGATCCGAACTTGAACGATCGGACTTTGCGCCGAGAAATTAAGGAAATGGACAAGGGCAATCGATGGCTGGTTGGCGCAGACTGCTGCTCAATGGTTGTAACTGCTGTTGCTTTGGCGCACGCCGCCCCTCGACCTGCTAATTTGCCAACTATCATGAACAATGGGCGCAACATCGTTGCCACCAACTCAACCAAGAGAGTTCAAGGCCGGTGCTTAGTCACCAGAGTGGCCTAGGCTTGGAAACGGTCAACGCTCAATTGTTTCTCTGTTTTCCTTGCTTTTCTTACGTTTCGTTGCTGAACCCGTTGTCTAACGAGTAACTTCCATTGCCAGCCAGTGAACTGAGGAGAGAACCATGACGGAAGTGGCAGGAACCTTAACCCGACCACGCAAGCGGACGGTGGCTGTGGCCCTGGCCCTCACTTGTTTTGTGGTTCCCTTTGCATCGGGGCTGCACAAGTTCTATTTGCGGCAACGATGGTGGGGAGTGGCTTATTTTCTATTTTTTTGGACGATGATTCCGCAAATTGCCAGCGCGATCGAGGCAATTTGGTATCTTTCTCAAGACCAAGAAGAGTTCGATCGCAACTTTAATAAAGAGCTACCGGCTGCCCAACGAACTGTCACGGTTACTGTGCAACCGGAGCGGGTAAATGCGGTGGGGGATGCCCTCCGAGAATTGGATCGACTTCGCCAGGAAGGATTGATTTCTGAGGCAGAGTTTGAACAAAAGCGCCGTCTGCTACTCGACCAAATTTAGATTGGCTGTCATCAATCTAAGTTTAAAAGATTAAAAAATTTGACCTTGGTTACTGGGCGAACCATGACCTGATCTCAACTTTTTAGCACTGATTCAGATCTTGATCTAAGTTGGATCATAATCTAGTAGTCACTCAAGTTTGGCTTAACCGAAATTCAGTTAGCTAGAAGTTTCCAGTTAGTTGAATCACCATAATTTTGTTGACTTCTGTGCCTCAGTTCCCTTCTCAAAATCCGTTATTCAGTTGGCTTCAAGCTCCCTTTCAGCCTGCGAACCCGGCTTTGAAAGCAGCTCGCAGCAAAATTGCGCGTGATCCATTTTGTCGGCTAAATTCTGCGTTGGAAGTGGCGGTGGCGGCCGAAATGGGCATTGCAATTGATGCCAATCGTGCCAGTATTGATGATTGGTTACGATTGCCGGGGTTATCGATTCGGCAAGCCACCTTGCTAACTCAATTGAGTGCGAGCGGAGTGGTGTTTTATGGATTAGAAGATTTGGCTGCTGCTTTAGGGGTAACGGTAGCGCAGTTGGAGCCTTGGACACCGGTTTTACGATTTTATTTTTACGATCCGGAGGCGGCTTCTTTTCAACGAACTTTGGATGCTAATCACGCTACGGTTGATGAACTGGAGCGGCTGCCGGGAGTCGATCGCGCTTTAGCAGAAAGGATGATTCGCGATCGCCAAGAGCGGGGTGCTTTCCGTAGTTTAATTGACTTAAAACGCCGCTTAAATTTATCTGGTGAACTGCTCGGAGAATTAATGCACTATTTGCGGTTCCCAGCGTCTTAGGTGATGTTCATTGCGGGAAATTTAATAAAAATTTTATTGACATCAAATCTTTAAAATAAAAATGCATCAGATGAGATTGATGAAATGAACTTAATTGATGATTGGCCAAAAACGACAGAAGCCGCCAAAGAAATTCAAAACCAACTGCGCGATCGAGTGATCTTGCAGGATCAACTTTCTACCCCAAAATTAGACCTCTTGCACGAATAGAATAGCGGTGTAGAAAGTCGCTGTCACCACCCTCGGGAGATGCTCTACGAAAGCCTCGCCTCGCTACCCCCATCACAGTTCCGCCGTGCCTGTGGCTTTAGTCGT
>NZ_JAZAQF010000014.1:0-28352 GCF_043235035.1 Limnothrix redekei LRLZ20PSL1
GCGGGTAGGATTGGCAATGACCGGGAGACGACTCATGAGCTGGGTGATGCTTCGGGTAGGTCTAGCCTAAAACCGGATTTAGAGCTGCCAAGTCGGCTTTAGCTTCTCTTTATAAATTAGCTCTTAGATGGCGATCGCTGCGAAATTGCTGCTGAATTGCATCATCTCGTACACCATCATCGGGATTGGTGTTAGCGCCTCAGTCACCCAACTGCCATCGCTTAGCGGGTTGGTTTTCATCGCAGTTTTAGCCGGGTCTGGAGCTTGTTTTTGGGCTGAATATGCAGCTCTTAGCTATCTGCTTGATGTGCTTGGCTATGCCTTTAGACTGACATCTAGACTTTTCCCAAATCTGATATCTACACCGCAAGATCGCACCTCAAAAGCCCTCTGGGACATCGTGGGCGCTGCTGCGCTGCTGGCTTTGAGGGCCGTGGCGATCTCCTGGACTATCGCTGGGGCTGGGGTCGTTCTGTGGCGCGGATCGTGGGAATTGGTGAGTGGCTATGGATGGGGGTTTGCGGCGCTCTGGTGGGTGAGCTGGCCCCTCAGCTTGGTTCTGTCCCCAGAATTCACAGTTGACAACCTGGGAATCAACAAAAGATTAGCCGTTACTTTGCTAACCCTGGCGGCTGGAGTCGGGTTGGCGATCGGGTGGTGGATCGATCACACCTTGCATCCCGCCTAGCCGGTTTGAGTTGAGTTGCTAAACTCTAAGTTCAGCAAACGATTTTCCTAAAAATTTAATCTTTTTCTGTATTCTGACTTCCTAATTTCAGCTCCATGAAAACCACCCATCTTACAGAAAATCTTGATAAGAATTTTTAGAAACAATTGACCTGGATTTTCCGCGTTCGGGTTACCTTCAACAGAGTCTCAACGGCCCAAAATCATTGAGCCGATCGCCCAAAAATCCGCACCAGCCCGATCGCGCTACTTTCGGCGCTCAACCAACAAACCACCCCAACTAACCATCCCAACCAACCATCCATCAGCCCCAGAGAAGTCCCGACCCAGACACAGAAATTTCTATCTCGTATTTCTGAATTTTCACTGGAGACAGGTGAGTTTTTCGGCAACCATGCGCCAGACATTTCGCGGCAAGCTGGACAACTGGCTCAGGATCCACCCCAAGTGGGCCCCAGGGTGGCAAAAATACGAAAATCGTCGTTGACTGGTAGCGGATTCGCCATCACCCTGGCAACAATCATTTACAAGTCACCCAGATTTGGTGTTTATTGGATCGGCTGGTCATCGATCAACGCTACATCTTGCGTTGTGACCAGCAGCCTTTCGTGTCGTATCAACTGTTGTTCACAGCCAATCCCATGGTGCAAGAACTGAACCGCGCTCAGCAGCAACCCGTCGATTTCCCTGACCACGCCCCCACCGCCTACCCGGTGTTTTACCGCACCTACAGCCGTCGGATGGACGGGGAGCGGGAATCGTGGCAGCAAACGACCGATCGCACCCTGCGCGGCTTGGTCAAGTTGGGCAATCTTTCCGATCAGGAAGCGAGCCTGCTCGATCGAATGCAGAAGCGGATTGTGGCGCTGCCATCGGGGCGTTGGCTGTGGGTTGGGGGCACGGACTGGCTCGAAAACCCGCAAAACTTTTCAGGAGCCTACAACTGCACCAGCACCAATGTCATCGACTGGAAAGCCTTTGGGCTGATGATGGACTTGGCGATGATGGGCTGTGGCACGGGCGGCGTGCTGGAACCGCGCTACATTGAACAGCTCCCGCCAGTGCGCAACTCAATCACCGTGACGGTGACGGGCGAGCTGGGTACGGTTCCGGTGGGTCAACGCTTGCAGGAAACAACGGTGGATATCGTTGGCAACGCGGTGCGCGTGGTGGTGGGCGACAGTCGCCAGGGCTGGGTGAAGTCGTACCAAACCTTGCTGGATCTGTGCAGCGATGAGCGCTTTGACGGCGAAGTGCAAGTGGCGATCGACCTCAGCAACGTGCGGCCGGCGGGGGAAACGCTCCGGGGCTTCGGCGGCGTGGCTAACCCGATCAAGCTGCCGGAACTCTACGATCGGGTGACTCGCATCTTGAACCGGGCGATCGGTCGGCAACTCACCTCGGTGGAATGCTGCCTATTGATCGACGAAGCGGCTGTCACAATTGTAGCAGGTAATATAAGAAGAAGTGCCGGAATGCGTCAGTTCAACAGCACTGATGAACTGGGAGCCAAAGCCAAGGATAACTTATGGCAGCAAGATGAGGCGGGCAATTGGCGAATTGATCCCGATCGCGACTCACTTCGGATGGCGAATCATACCCGTGTTTTTCATCAGAAACCCACAGAAACGGAGTGCATCGACGCGGTTCGCAAGCAGTTTTACTCCGGCGAAGGTGCAATTCAATGGGCAGGCGAAGCGATCGCCCGCAGCAATGCCGATTTAATCGCTGGAGATGATGAAAAGAAAGCATTCATTCTTGCTTTTCAAGAAGGAAATGGAAAAAAATGGCTTGCCAAAAAAAGCAGTGAAATTGACGAAAAAGAATTAACTCACAGGCTTGAACGCATTGGACTCAATCCCTGCGGCGAAATTTTGGGTTCTGATTTTCACTGCAATTTGTCAGAGATTCATCTCAATCAAATTGACCCAAAAGATCACCAAACCCAAGAGGATGCCTTCAAGGCTGGGGCCTTGTCGGTGGCGGGTTTGCTCAACCATCGGTTCCAGGAAGAGCGCTACCAATACAGTCGATCGATTGACCCGATCGTGGGCGTTTCCTTCACTGGTTTGTTCGATTTCTTTGTGCAAGCCTTTGGGGTCGATTGGTTGCGCTGGTGGGAAGCGGGTCGCCCGGACACCGTGCAAGGTTTGGAATTTAAAGACCAAGAACGGCAATACCTCAACCGTTGGCGGGAAATTGTTCACCAAACGGTTTGGGACTACTGCGATCGCCACGGTTTGCGCCGCCCCAACCGCTGCACGACGGTGCAACCCTCGGGCACAAAATCGCTGTTGACGGGGGCTTCACCCGGTTGGCACCCACCCAAGGCCGCGCGGTTCATTCGGCGGATCACGTTCCGCAAAAACGATCCGGTCGCCCTGGCTTGTTTGGACTATGGCTACAGCATTGTGCCGTCCCAGTCCGATAAGGATGAAAACGGCAACTTGCTGAATGATCCGTTTGATCCGCGCTGCACTGAGTGGCTGGTGGAAATTCCGGTGGCGGTGTCTTGGGCAGACTTGCCGGGGGCGGACACAATCGCGATCGAGCAGTTCAGTGCCCTGGCTCAGTTTGACTTCTACATGCAGGTGCAAACCCACTACACCACCCACAACACCAGCGCCACGATCGAGCTGCGGGAGCCGGAAATCGAACCGTTGGGCCGCCGGATTCACCAGGCGATTCAAAACGATGAGGGCTATATCTCAGCGGCGTTGCTGGCCCGGTTTGACGATCTGCAAACCTTCCCCCGGTTGCCCTTTGAGCCAATTTCGCGGGAAACCTATCAGACAATGCACGATGCGGCGCTTCAGCGGCGGCGGGTCAGCAGTTTCCACGAGGCCCTGCGGCGCTATGACAAAGGCGAAATGGCGGAAGCGGGCCCAGCGGGCTGCGATTCCGACAAGTGCCTGCTGCCGGAAACGAAGAGCTAGGGCCGGGAGCGATCGCGCCGGTTGGGTTTGACTCCTGCGCTTGTGAGTCGTTTTCTTGCCTGCGATCGGGTAGGGGCGTACCGTTGTACGCCCTCCGACAGGGGTGATCGATCGAAACGAGTTGCTTCGGGAAGCTCTTGCGGATTGGAGAGCGCATGGCGATGCGCCCCTACGAGAGTTCATCGATTTCAAAGGGCGAACGTGCTGGTTCTGGCTACTTTTCGGGAAACAAGCGCGGGATAAAAATCGCGGTGAAAGCGCCCAAAAAACCCAAAACGGCTGCGAAGGCTTCGGAGTTGAGCCATGTTGCCAACACTGTGGGCGATTTGATGGATTGCACGGGGAAGCGGGGTGAAAGGCCGGCCGCAATTTCGGTGCTTTCGCCGCCGGCTAGGAGTGACCAGCCGATCGGGTTTTTGGGGTCGATCGAGAGCGATCGCAACCGTTGAAAGCCCGGTGAGTGATCGGCGAGTACTAGGAATTGCTCGCGTTGGAATTCGAGGGTGTTGTCGTCTAAGCGCACTTTGCCGCCCAACAGGCTGGAGAGTTCCAGTTCTTCATTGGGGCGACCAGTGATCAGCAATCGGTTTAACTTCAGATCAGTCACCGGTAGTTCTTGGGCAACCCAAGAGGGACTATCGCCGGTATCGAGATCGAGGACTTGTTTGAGGTCAGGAACGCCGATCGAGAGGCGGGTGGGTGAGGCGAGGTTGATTTGGGTTTCGTTGCTTTCGGGCTGATAGGTGATGGTGCGATCGCTGCCGTCGTTGAAGCTGGCGGGCAGTCCTGAGATCGCCACTTGGGTCAGGGTCAGCTTTAGGGGTTGATCGCCCCATTGCACTTGGGCCTTGCCGAGGGATTTGAGTTGGGTTTGTTGTTCGGGGGTGGCGACGCAGTGGTCAGGCAAGCTGTCGGCGGTTCGCAAACAGACGGAAATTCGCCGACTTTTGGGGAAGTAGGCGAGGCGATCGACCCGGCTTTGGGGCGGCAGGTTCACCTCCAGCAAGGTCAGCTCACTGGCCGCATCTTTGGTGGCGGGGACTTCGGCCCGGAGCCGACTATCGGCCTGGGCAAAGGTCAGCACCAGCCGATCGCGCCCTTGGAGTTGTTGGTTGAGGGCTGGGTCGGGGCTGCTGAAGCGGCCAACCAGTTCGACGGGGGCGGCGGTTTGACCAATGAAATCCAGTTCTGTGAGTTTTTTGAGGTCTTGGAGGATGGGGCGATCGACCTCTCCGGCATAGGTAAAGCTCAGTTGCCGCACGGTCAAGGCGGCTTCAAAGGTGGCGGGGCCGCGCCAGAAAAAATAGCCGATGAGTAATCCCGCCCAAGCGGCAATCAGAACGAGAGCGATTAGGCGATCGTCCCAACTGGAGTTCCGAAATCGTCGCCAAAGTCCTGGGACTTTTTTCAGGAGCGGAGGAAGGCGGCGTTGGCGAAGCACGGGTGATGATGGTTTTTTCATGGTTGGTCTAGATAATTCATCATCACTCGATCGCTAGGAAATTAGACAGATTTGTAATTTCAATTACGCTAGAAAATCGCCGAAAATCAGCAACATTAGCCGTTAATAATTGAGGTATCTGATAGACCAGCATCGTTGCAGCAATGTTGGCATCATGGATTTGTTTGCCTGCTACTGAGTAGAGACTCAATAATTCAACTAATTTTTGATGCACTGATGTCAGATCTTCTGCAACATTGAAAATCTGGCAGAAGTATTTCACTCGTTCAAGGGCAATTGGCGTGCTTAAGGGTTGACTATTGCTTTGAGGTCTAGTCACGATCGCCAAATATTCACGGAGAATTTGATTACTAATCCAGAGTGAAAAGCCTTGCTTATAGTAGTGCTCCAACGCCAAGCGAGCGAGATCATGCCACGGTGATTGCTCGGCATTCGCGTAGACCAAAATATTAGTGTCGATGAAAATTGCTCTAGCGTTCTGAGTCACCGTAAAGTGCCTCGCGGTTGAGCATAGGAGGAGCGTAAGAATCCACCGGGAAATTGAGTGGTGGTCGCTCGGGATTGGACGGGGCTGGGGCAATTGTGGCAGGTCGTGTGATTTCGATTGCGTCTCGGAACCAGCGAATGAGGCTGAGGAGTTTGGCCAAATAGGGCGCAGGGATAGCGGCAATTTCCGTTGCAATGGCCTGACGAATGGCTTGGTGCTGGTCAGGATCAAGGGATGGTGTAGTGGTCGTTGGGGCGGAGGGTGTTTGGGAAGTCATCGTTTAGGAAGTCGAGGGATTGGATGGAATGCTAGTTGAGCCAGCGGCGATCGTGCCGGAGATAAAAGGTGCGTTGATCGCCTGTGCTGGTACGAACAACTAGGCGATATTCTCCGGCGGGGGCGTTGCCATAGTCCCAAGTTTCCCGCAATTCTCCTTCAACGGGCGCGGTGCGGGGGCGGCTCCAGACGACCTGACCGCTGGGGTTGCGGAGTTCCAGGGTGGTGATGGTGGCGCGGCGGGGCACAAACAGGACGATCGAATAGCGGCCGGTGGCTTGGTTCAGGATGACGGGATAGTAGCGATCGCTGGACTCCGCAACGGCCAGCAGGCGGCTGGGTGAGATGCCGGAGCCTTGCAACACGTTGGTGGGCAGTTGGAACCGAAAACCGTTGCTGCTGAAGCCGGATCGAAAGCGATCGAGTTGGTAGCTGCGCTGTTTGGAGGAGATCAAAACTTGGGGGTTGCTGATGCCGTTGACGCGGATGCTGAGGCTGTTGCCCCAACTGTCACCGATGCCGTTGGTGGCGTAGGAAATCAGTTCTAGGCTGCTGGATTGGGGGCGTGGGATCAGGCCTTCGCAACGATTGTTGTCGCGCAGCATGTAGGCGGGGTTGTTGGGGTTGCCATTGGGGCAGGCGATCGCGCTGGGAGCCAGGCTGAGGGCGATCGCACAGGCAGCAAGCAGAGGACGCAGCAGCATAACGGTGGGGATGGGCAGGAGGTGAGATTGCTGTTTTTAGGCTAACTCACTTGGAAACTAGGGCAAAATGCCCCAGGTTTGGAGTTTGTCGCGGATCGGTTGGATGCGGATGGCGCGGGCTTGCTGGCCGGTGCTGGCAAAGTTGCTGAGGTTGGGAGTCTCAGCTTGGGGATCGAGATCAAAACTGGTGGCATCGACCACCCTGCTTACCATGCCAACGAGTCGATCATTTTCGTCAAAGACCGGGCCGCCAGAGTGGCCGGTGGCGATCGGGGCGCTGAAGCTGAACATGGGTTGCCGGGGATCGTAACCCGTGAGATCACCAGGGGCCTTGACCCAAAAAAGGTCTTGGTTGTAGGGATGGCCGATCGCCATTACTTTGCCAATGAACTTGATTTGGTTGGCTTCGGCTAGCACCAGAGGTTTGATGTCGGTTGGTGCGCCGGTGACTTTCAGCACCGCAATGTCTAAGTTGGCATCCTGTTGCACCAGCTCCACGGAGGTCAGCCTGCGGCGAGCTTGGCCTCCGGTGGGGAAGCTATAAAACTCGACGCTCATTTCTGTGCCGGGGCGGTCTTGTTTGTCCACAACGTTGTGGCGACAGGTGACAACCCAAAGGGTGCTACCTTCCCGTTTGACCACCCAACCCGTTCCCCAATCCGGTTTGCTCGGTTCCTGACCCACGGCGGCAAAACGGATTCCCACAATCACCGTGGCTCGGAACAGGGCAACTTGGGGATTCTGTTCCACTGACGGCACAAAGGCCAAGTCATCCAGCACTGGGGGACTGCGCCGCGCTGCTAATTTTTCCCGGGCTGCCCGCAAGCTGTTTTGGGCAAACGTGGCTTGCGGATCGAGGGCAACGGCTTTTTCATATTCAGCGATGGCGGCTTCTAGGTTGCCCTGCTGTTCTAGGGCATAGCCCAGGTTGGCACGAAAATAGGTATGGGTTTGAAATCCTGTACTTTCACGCTTACTAGGGAGGGCTAATCCCAGTCGGTATTGTGCGATCGCCTCCTCCAATTTCCCTTGGTCTCTCAGCGCGTTCCCCAGGTTGTTGTAGGCAGCGGCATATTTGGGGTCGAGGGCGATCGCTTGGCGGAATTGGGCGATCGCCTCCTCCAATTTCCCTTGGTTTCTCAGCGCGTTCCCCAGGTTGTTGTAGGCATATGCATATTTGGGGTCAAGGGTGATCGCTTGGCGGAATTGGGCGATCGCCTCCTCCAATTTCCCTTGGTCAGCCAGCGCGTTCCCCAGTCCGTTGTAGGCAGTGGCATATTTGGGGTCGAGGGCGATTGCTTGGCGGTATTGGGCGATCGCCTCCTCCAATTTCCCTTGGTCAGACAGCGCGTTCCCCAGGTTGTTGTAGGCATAGGCATATTTGGGGTCGAGGGCGATTGCTTGGCGGTATTGGGCGATCGCCTCCTCCAATTTCCCTTGGTCAGACAGCGCGTTCCCCAGGTTGTTGTAGGCATAGGCATATTTGGGGTCGAGGGCGATCGCTTGGCGGTATTGGGCGATCGCCTCCGCCAATTTCCCTTGGTCATACAGCGCTGCCCCCAGGTTGTTGTAGCGAATAGCACTGGGCTGGATGGCGATCGCTTGACGGTATTGGGTGATCGCCTCCTCCAGTTTTCCTTGGGAATCTAGCGCGAACCCTAGATTGCTATGGGCATAAGCATTTCTGGGTTCGCGACGCAGCACAGCTCGGAAAATCCGCTCGGCCTCCGCAAAACGGCCCGCAGCTTGGGCCGCATTGCCCTGCCGAAATAGTTCATCAATCGTTGGCTCGCTGGCAATGATCGGTGAGGGCGATTGGGCTGGCCGTTGCGCCCTCACGCCCTCCGGCACAGCCACCAGCGCCGCGATCGCCACCGCCATCACCCAACCCGATCGCCCCAAAAATTGGCCCATACTCACCAAAGCTCCCGCGCCACCTGCCACCAATTTTAGGCGATCGCCCCTTGCCATAATGGGAGCAACTGCGATCATCAGGACTCACCCATGACCGCTCAACCCACCACCAGTCCGCCCCCCAACGCCGATCGCCCCCAGCCACCCGCCACAGACGAAGCGCGATCGCTCTGGATTCCCGATCGCTGGCCGATCACCGAAGCGCAATTCCGCGCCCTCGCCGCCTGCAACCGCGATCGCCGCCTCGAGTGCAACGCCCAAGGAGAACTGATCATCATGCCGCCCACGGGTGGAGAAACCGGGGCCCGCAACATTGAGCTGGCCTATCAAGTCCAGGCTTGGAACCGTCGCACCCGGCTGGGGATCGCGTTTGACTCCTCCACCGGGTTTCGGCTGGCAACCGGCGCGATTCGATCGCCCGATGTCTCTTGGATGCGTGCTGACCGGTGGGATTTGTTGGATGCGGAAGCGCGATCGGGCTATGTACCCGCCTGCCCCGACTGGCTGATCGAGCTGCGATCGCGCACCGATCGGCTGGAACTGCTGCAAGCCAAACTGCAAGAGTATTTGGCGGCTGGTCTGCAACTGGGTTGGCTGATCGATCCAATTCAGCAACAAGTTTGGATCTATCAACCCGACCAAGCACCGATCCAGCTCGATCGCCCCCTGGAGTTGAGCGGCGATCCGGTGATGCCGGAATTTCGGTTAGATTTACGAGCCATTTGGCCTCCCGAATCCACAGGAATCTCACCAAATGCGCCCTAATCTTCCCTTGCCACCGCTCAACAGCCTTGGGCGATCGCGGCCTAACTAACCGTTTGCCAATGCGGCCCATTCCGTGTGGAACGTGCCCGGTTTGTCGATCCGCTCGTAGGTATGTGCGCCGAAGAAATCGCGCTGGGCTTGGGTGAGGTTTTGGGGCAATCGATCGCGCCGGTAGCTATCGAAATAGTCCAGGGAGGCGCTGAAGGCCGGAACCGCGATCCCCGTTTGGGCCGCCGTTGCCACCACCGATCGCCAAGCGGCCTGGCGATCGAGAATGGTTTGCTTAAACTCCGGAGCCAGCAGCAAATTCGGCAACTGTGGATTATCCGTAAAAGCTCGCTCAATTTTGCTCAGGAAGCCCGCACGGATGATGCAGCCGCCTTTCCAAATTCTGGCCATTTCCGCCAAATTTAAGCCATAGCCAAACTCAGCGGAAGCCTTTGCCAACAGGGCCATCCCTTGGGCATAGGAACAGATTTTGGAACAGTAGAGCGCATCCCGCACTTGGTCAATGAATGTGGCTTGATCCACCGGGGCGATCAGGCCGGGGCCGCTCAGCTCTTGGGCCGCCGCCGTCCGCTCGGCCTTGATGGATGACATAATCCGGGCATTCACCGCCGCGATGATGGTTGGGATCGAAACCCCCAATTCCAGGGCGCTCATCACCGTCCACCGGCCGGTTCCTTTTTGCCCCGCTGCGTCTTGAATCAGCTCCACCAACGGCTCTTGAGTGTCGGGATCACTGACTTTAAAGATTTCAGCGGTAATTTCAATCAAAAAGGAGTTGAGTTCGTCCGTTTGGTTCCAAGCCGCAAAGGTGGCTTGCAACTGGGCTTGGTTCAGGCCGCCCACGGTTTTCAGCAAGTCGTAGGCTTCGGCAATGAGCTGCATATCGCCATACTCAATGCCGTTGTGAACCATCTTGACGTAGTGTCCAGATCCGCCGGGGCCGATATAGGTGACGCAGGGGCCGTTATCCACCTGGGCGGCAATTTTGGTGACGATCGGCTCAATTTTTTCATAGGCCGATCGCGTGCCACCGGGCATCAAGCTAGGGCCATTCAGCGCCCCTTCTTCGCCACCGCTCACGCCCATGCCAATGTAGGTTAGGCCCAAGGCTTCCAGATCTTGGGTGCGGCGTTCTGTGTCCTCATAAAGCGAGTTGCCACCGTCAATCAAAATATCGCCCGGAGCCAGCAGGGGCTTGAGCTGTTCAATCACCGCATCCACGGGCCCGCCGGCCTTGACCATAATCAAAATTTTGCGCGGCGGTTCAAGGGCAGCCACAAATTCTTCCAAGCTGTAGGTGGGTTGCACCTGCTTGCCCTGGGCCCGGGTGGCCATGAATGTGTCGGTTTTATCGCGGCTGCGGTTATACACCGCGATCGGGAATCCATTCCGTTCAATGTTCAGGGCAAGATTTTCGCCCATCACAGCAAGACCGATGAGTCCGAAACTTTGAGCCATAGGAAAAATCTGGGTCGGCTAACAATCGGCTGAGTTGCGGCTGGCGGGCCAATCATGCGGGCCCCAACCAACATCACGGGAGTCGCAGTTCAAAGTTTTTAGCTCAAGCACTGTTGCGGGCGCTGTCGTGGATGTTGCAATGGGCTGGCCGAGGAAGCGCAGGCTATTCGGATTAGGGGGACGGAATCGCAACACCCGAGGCCACAACAGGGGCCAACCACTCAGCACCGTCATCCTTGATGACAACTTGCCTCAGATTAGCCCGATCCCCTGGGGACGGACTGGAAGATTCCGTTAAAAGTCTGCTCAAGAACCATCGGGACAACATCGAAGACTATTTATTGAAGACTATTTAAAGACTGCTGAAAGACTGAAAACTGGTTAAAGACTAGCTAAAGGCGGGTTCAAGGCAGATTCAAGCTCATTAATCGCTGTAATCGCTAATGGGATTGGGGTTGCCGGAAGTCGCCCAATTGGGGCGATCGGGGCTAATCTGGACTGAACTTGAACAGGATGGAGAATGCCACGGAACGCAACGTGGAAGGCAATTGCGCCATTGTCTAGGTTCAAGTGTTAGCGTTGGGTCAGGTGAGATTTTGACAGGCTGGCTTGGGTGCGATACCGGCTTGTTGATTTGCGGGAACTCTGCGGGAATTCTGTTTGTATTGCAGTTCGTGACCGCAGTTCTTGATTGCAGTTCTTGATTGCAGTTCTTGATTGCAGTTCTTGACCGCAGTTCGTGACCGTAATTTGTCACTGCAACTTCTCACCAGCAACGCATCACCACAGATCAACTCAACTCGCATCCATGGGAGCGGGGAAAATGGGAAGGAGCGGTGCTTTTGCAGTGCCGGTTCTGCATTTGGGCATGGGAGCGGGCGATCGGGGGACGCTTGGCCAACTGGTCGCGAGGGGAGGGCGATCGCAGGGGACATCTCAAACAAACCGATTGCGTTCAGAGCGATCGGGCAAGGTGCTTAAGCCAGGCTTTAATCAAGGTTGCACGGCTTAACCACAGCCTAACCACGAGAACAGCGAGGCAGTGACGGGGCAGCGGCGGGATTGGTTAACCGGACTGGGGCATGGGCGTTCTGAAAAACTGGTCGGGCCCTTAACCGCTTGTGAGCCTAAGCGCTGTCGAATAGGGTGTAATGCATCGATCGGTTAACGTTCTCGGCGCTGTTCCCGGTGCTATTCTCAGCGTTCCAGTCGATGCGGGTTTGGCGATATTGATTCGATTGCTGTGAAGCAGAGTAGATGGCATGGCTGAGATCCAATTACGCCTTCAGGTTCCCGGTAGCCCCGATCGACTGATTCCCGTGGAAACCGACTCCGTGACGATCGGGCGGGCCAGTGATTGCGAGCTGCCCCTTTCTCCCTATGGCGTGTCGCGACACCATGCCCGAATTAGCCGCGTCGATCAGGCTAGTCCCTGGATGGTTGAAGACCTGCAAAGCAAAAATGGCACCCGTCTGAACCAAACTCCCCTCCAACAACCAACCCCCATCGCCCACGGAGATCGGATCTATATCGAAAATGTTTGCATCACTGTCCTGTTGGCAGGAGTGGGCACGGCCAATGCGGTCGCAAATCCCACCATCACCCGATCGCGCCAATCGCCCCAAGGGCCCAAAGCCGTCTATTCCCAGCGGGTGCAGGTTCCCTTAAACCCCGAGGCTTTACCGCCCACCGTGTCCGTGGTGCGGCCCAATCTGGTCAAGCTGCCCCTGATTGATGCCACGGCCGATGGCAAAATGCGAATTTCACGCGATGCCAGCGACCTCAAAGAACAGTGGCTCCGCACCAGCGAAGGCAGCGGCGACAGTCTTTATGAGCGCGATCGCACCATTGCCCGCCTGCGCGACCTCGTAGAAATCGCCAAAGGCCTCACCTCCGCCGCCAGCAGCAACGCCATCTTCTCCCAAGTGCAAGAAGTGGTGTTTCGCTATCTCACCAACATTGAGCGCCTGGCCCTGTTGGTGGATGTGGAAGGCAATGGCCAACTGCAACTGCTGAACGCGGCCGCCCGCGAAACCGAACGGGCCCGCGACCTCACCCTCAACAGCGGTTGGATCAGCCAAAGCATTTGCCAAAAAGTTTTCAAAGAAAAAATTGCCCTGCAAACGGCCGATGCCCAAGCAGACGAGCGGTTTGGCGCAGAACAAAGCATTCTCTATAAAGGCATTCGCAGCGCCATGGCCGTGCCGCTTTGGAACGAAGACAAAGTGGTCGGTGTGCTCTATGCCGATGCCAACCTGTCCTCCGAAAGTTGGGTGCAAGAGGGCGAAGACGATCTCAGTTTCTTTTCCGCATTGGCCAACCTCGTGGCTGCCAGTGTTCAGCGGTGGTTGCTCACCCGCAAACTCCAGGAAGAAGAGCGCCTGTGCCAAAAGCTAGAGCGCTATCACTCGCCTGCGGTGGTGCAACAGATGATTGCCGCTGGCACCCACGAGGATGGCCGAATTCCCACCACCGATGGGGAACTCAGCATCTTGTTTGCAGATATTGTCGGGTTCACGGCCCTTTCGGAGCGCCTGAGTCCGGCGGAGGTGGCGGACTTATTGAACCGCTTTTTTGAAGAAATGCTGCAAGAGGTGTTTGCCCTAGGCGGAACCCTCGACAAGTTCATTGGCGATTGCATCATGGCCTTTTTTGGTGCGCCGGAACCACAACCGGATCATGCCGATCGCGCTGTCATTGCTGCCCGACGAATGCTGGAACGCTTGGATGATCTGAACAAACGGAACGTGTTGGGCGAGCATTTGCAACTACGGATTGCCATCAACAGCGGTCGGGCCGTGGTGGGAGATGTGGGCAGTTCCCAACGGATGGATTACACAGTCTTGGGCGGCGCGGTGAACCTG
Organism: Limnothrix redekei LRLZ20PSL1; assembly: GCF_043235035.1. Taxonomy (NCBI): domain Bacteria; kingdom Bacillati; phylum Cyanobacteriota; class Cyanophyceae; order Pseudanabaenales; family Pseudanabaenaceae; genus Limnothrix; species Limnothrix redekei. The sequence continues at coordinate 13,563 of NZ_JAZAQF010000014.1, forward strand.
GCGGCCCGGATGGAGGCGATTTGTCCGGTGGGCCAATGCATCATCAGCGCCAATACCTATGACCTGGTGTCGCGCAAGATGAATTGGGTGCAAATGGGGGAATTTCGGTTTAAGGGCATTGAACGGCCAATACCCATTTTCCAAGATGGCCACCGCGCCCAAGAGCTAGAGTTGGTGAAGCTTTTGACGGAGCCTTCTTGAGAATTGACCGCTGATCTGGGCGATCGCCCTTCACTAGGCTCTGGGTTGTTCTGGTTATGGGACGCTGGCTCGGTGCATGGGCCCTGACGGCGATCGACTCAGGGCCAAAACTAACGCGCTCAGGGCGATCGTAATCCTAAAACTGTTTGCTATAATTCCGATTGGGTTTTGCTGCAATGTTGGTGACTGCCAATAATTGTTTTGCGATCTATGTTTGTTCCAATTCGGGGACTCACCGAACGTCTTAGTGGCAGTAGACTGAGCGGGCGTTTAGGCGCTTTGTTAACTCAGAAACTTTAAACGGAGACAAGAGTACCCACCTGGTTTTTCCAGGTCGGAAGCTGAGGCAAGACGGCATTTGCGGTTAACCCAACTCCTCAGAATTTGCTTCAACCAATTGGTCAACAACTTGGTAAATAACACGGGTCACCACTTGCCTCAGCGAGGGTAGCCCGTGTTTTGATTTGAGTTTGATCGAATTGAAATTTGATTGAATTGATTTGAGTTTGATCAAATTAAATTGACTTGAATTTGATTTCAACACCTGCTCAAGATCAATCTTGGCTGATCAAGCTTGGTTGATCAATCTTGGCTGATCAATGGTTGGACTGAGCCAATGATGTAGACCTCTTGCACAAGCCGAGGCGTTGACTCGCAGTCTTTGGAATCCAAATTCAACAAGTGCTTATGGGGACTGGGGTGGTTGATTCAGACCGCACCGGAGTAGTTCGATGCGGAGACCCTGGAACTCGGGCGGCAGAGAATTGGTTTGCTGCCATTGATTTAAGACCGCAGCATTCGATCGACCAAAGGTGGCGATCCGAGCAAAATCTTCCGGCGTGGGTAACTGGGCCAAGCGCTCTTCGCCCAAGTCGCCAACTAAAATGACCCGCTCAATGATCATGGTTTTCTGTTGATGAGCTTGGTAGCGATCGCGGTAGGCTGCGGTTGTGAGTTGCCACTGATTGGGAGCGCAAAAGGCGCGATCGACCACGATTGCCACTCGCTCGGGGGGAAAGATCCAGGTGATTGCCCCACCCACTAAACCAAAGGTGCCGATTCCTACTGCGATCGTTCTCAAAAATGCCCAGTCGATCGATTTCATGTGACTTGTTCTTCCATTCAGCCGAGGGAACCGACCTATTGGTCAGGATATGATCTGATCAATCCTGATTACTGACACCACTAGAGATTGGTTTCAAAGAGGCCTTTGAGAAGGTCACGAACCGTCTTGGGATCACCCGTTTGCACACTGGATTCCCGCAGGGCCGCGATCGCTTCTAATTGGTTTTTATCCACCTCTCCATAGGCGATCGGATAGACCCGAATGCCACTTTGAGCAATGATGCTTTTGACATCTGACAACTTAAAGCCCGCGTTTGAGTCCCCATCGCTCAACACAATCACGTAAAAACGACCATTGGGATCGGTTTTCTTTTTGGCCACCAATTCGTTGAGCGCCACCATTAAACCGTTATACATGGCGGTACCACCATCGGCTCTCAGGCTTTCAATGGCTGCTAAGAATTTCTGGTGTTGTAGGCGATCAAATGGTGCCAAGGCCAGCCGTCGCACCACCTGATCGCTAAAGGTGACCAGCCCCACTTGGTTACCCGTATTAATTTGGGTTGTGGCGGCTTTTAGTCCCTCTTGCACGGCTTTCAATGGTTCGCCATCCATGGAGCCACTGGTGTCAACCACGGTCATCAAATAGACCGTTTTGCCTACGTCTTTGCCCCGTTTCCATTGGGCTTGAATGGCTTTCAAAATTTTGCCTGAAGGGTTGACGGGGGGAAATTGACCCGACTGGGTATAGTCCGTGTCCACAAAGCCTGTCTCTGTGGCCAGCTTCTGCATTTCGGGCGATCGCGCAAACTCCGCAAAGGCTTTGAGTGCGGCTTTTTGGTCAGGGGTTGTCCAGGCAAAACCCACCAAAGGATTGGTGTGGGGCAAGCCAAGGGGCACAAATTTAGCTTGCTCAAACCCCGGCATTTTTTGGATGGTTTGATAATTTTGATATTCCAGCGGAAAAGCTTGCAGGGTCGATTTATCCCGCAGGAAAATGTCTTGTAGCTCTGGTGAGGTGTTGGTGGCAATCAGCACTTGTTTTTGAAACTGCTCAAAGACCGAGGCCACCTGTTGGGATTGAATATCTTGCTCGGTGAGCAATCCGCCTGCTTGATCGCGACCTGCGGCTCGCCAAAACAGCGAATACATCAAATTCAAAGCTACCGAGCTGCGATAGGGATTGGGATAGCCAATTGTGATTTTACCAGCGGCGATCGCATTCAAAATACTGTCAAAGGTGACGGGGCCAGCAGCGGCTAATTGTTGATAAATCTCGCCCCGCAACACAAAGCCGATCGAGTTGGGTAAGAGGCGATCGGCAACTGGCTCAAAAGCCACGCCGCTCTCTTGCAACAGTGCTAGCCAGAGATTATTAGAGGGTGAATAGGCTGCTGGTTGGGCTTGGCCCGCTGCCAGCAGTCGCATCCCTGCTCCGGAGTCAATGCGACGCACCCCCACGCGCACGGGCTTGCCCCCGATCGCCACATTTTTTTGATTGAATGCTTCCGCCACATCCACCAACCAACGACTATCAGTGCGTTCAGCATTGGACTTTTCAGTGGAGCCAAAAATCTCCACATAAATTTCGGAGTTGCCTGTGGGTTTGGCTGCAAAAACCGGAAAATCGGCCAGATCTGGCAATGGATCGGTAATGCCTTCGATCGAGTAACGAGCTGCCGCTGCGTCGCTCACCAACTCATCTTGGACTGTGATTTTGGGCAGCACTTGACTGCTTAGGATATTCACAGCGTCATCAAAGCTTTTGGCCTCAGAAATACCACCGCTTAAACAGGCTGTCAAAACCGTAATGCAAGCACTAATCGCAAAAACAATTGACCATAATTGTCGTTTGGGCAGTCGGCGGCGTTTAAACAGCATAGGCTGGTCTCAAAATTCCTAAAATCGATATCCCAATGAATGGCAATTGATCAAAAAATGGCTGAAAGCTTGCAGAATGACGACTATCAATTCACGTCCAATTCACGTCTCAAAAATTGATGATGTCTTGCTCAAAGTACAAATGTTGGGCTGAATCGGGTATTGGGTTTTCTGCTGGTTTTTTGACTGAGTTTTCAGTGCTTTTGGAAAACTAGCATCCTACTCTGTGCATCTTCCATGGGTGAACCAATCCGAATTGAGCACGGGAGCCAATGGGGTGGTTAGCGATCGAATTTCGCGCAGCACAATATCACGACGGGGATTGTCGTTGAAGCGCTGCTCGATTGTCCTCAACGATCAGGCTCAAGCGGGCCGGCAAGGATGATTGCCCTTCTTGGGTGGCGATCGCCCCGAGCACCAAGCTATCCCGTAATTCGGTCATGGCCATGCAAGCAGCTTTCAAACGGCCGATCGCCTCCTGTTGCTGACTGCGTGCCCGCTCGCGGTAGGCAGCCGTTTGCACCGTTTCGATCGCCGCCGTGGCTTTCATGGCCTGCTCGGCTAACCCCAGTCCCGTCACGATCGCCTCGTATAAATCCGGCACCAGGGACGAATCTCGCTGGGCGATGTCCGCCGCTGCCACCCGCAGCGATTGCATTTCTTGCACCACCGTTGCCCAAAGGCGCTGGGCAGTTGCCGACTGCCCCCCCAGGGATTCCAGAGCTAAAAGCTGGTGATTTAGCCCCGCCGAGTCCAGCAAGTCTTCGCTGGCCTTGGGGACTGGTAGCCGCCGCACTTCCAGCGCCCACCAGCCCAGCATGATCAGCGCGGCGATCGAACCACCGAGCCACACCACCGGCCGCAACCCCAGCCACAACAACAAACCCGCCCAACCGCCTGCGCTCAGGCCAATCACCCCATAGGTTTGGGGGAGCGATCGCAGGGTGGGTTGAGACGGGTGAGCCAGCAACGGATTGGGGCTGATCGGCATAAGCAGCAAGGGGATTGTGAGGGTCGCAGGACTTGCTACCTAGGCTAACCGATCCAGATTGTGTTGGGGTTAACGGGGCGATCGCCCCTTGCGCCCACGATTAACCCACTGCTTCCGGGCGGCGATCGTACATTTTTTGGTAATAGGTTTGGTAATCGGCCGAGAGCAGCGGCTCCCACCAACTGCGGTTCGTCAAATACCAAGTCACCGTGCGGCGCAATCCCTCTTCGACCGTGACGGAGGGTTCCCAACCCAGCTCGGTGCGGATTTTTTCGGCATTGATCGCATAGCGGCGATCGTGGCCGGGGCGATCGGTCACGAAGGTAATTAGGCTGCTGCTCGGCTGGGTGGGCAAGCTCCAACCATGCTGCGGGGCCAGCTCATCCATCAGCTCGCACAGCAACTTCACCAAGTCCAGGTTGCGCACTTCGTTGTTGCCGCCAATGTTGTAGGCTTCGCCCGGTTGGCCCTTGTGGATCGCCACATCGATCCCGCCGCAGTGATCTTCCACGTAGAGCCAATCGCGGATGTTTTGCCCATCGCCATAGACCGGCAGCGGCTTGCCCAGCAGGATGTTGATGCACATCAGCGGGATCAGCTTTTCCGGGAAATGGTAGGGGCCGTAATTATTGGAGCAGTTGGTGATGATCGTCGGCATTCCGTAGGTGTGGAAGTAGGCGCGGGCCAGGTGGTCGCTGCCAGCCTTGGAGGCGGAATAGGGGCTGTTGGGCGCGTAGGGTGTGGTTTCGCTGAAGGCGGGATCGTCCTCGCCCAGGGAGCCGTAGACCTCATCGGTGGACACATGCAGAAAGCGCCAATCGGCCGGTTTGCCCGCCGCCAGCCAATGTTGGCGGAAGGCTTCCAACAAAGTGAAAGTGCCGACCACATTAGTTTGCACAAATGCGCCGGGGCCGAGGATGGAGCGATCGACGTGGGATTCGGCGGCGAAGTGGGCGATCGTATCGATCTGTTCTTCGCTCAGGAGTCGATCGATCAGAACGCGATCGGTGATGTCGCCCTGGACAAACCGCAGGCGATCGGCCCCTTCGAGATCGGCCAAGGTGGCCCGGTTTCCCGCGTAGGTCAGGGCATCGAGCACCACCACCCGATCGCCCGGATAGCGATCGCACCAGTGGCGGACAAAGTTGGAACCAATGAAGCCCGCACCACCCGTGATGATGATGCGGCGAGGGGAACGGGCGATCGAGTCAGTCATAGATTCGTGCAAACTGTGCGAGCAATGAATTCAGATAATTCAGTCAGGCGATCCCTTCAACCCAGGTAGGTCGCCGATCCTTGCCCTAAGGGCGCACGGCGGTGCGCCCCTACTGGCTATCGCGATCGAGCATAGCTTTCAAGGCCCGTTTCATCTCATCTCGGCTGGTGGTGGCCGTGCCGATGTGGCGCACCACCAAGCTGGCGGCCAAGTTGCCCAACACCGCCGCTTCCCAAGGCGTGGCCCCCAGCACATAACCCAAGGTCAAGGCCGCTACTACCGTGTCACCCGCGCCGGTCACATCAAACACCTCCGCCCGGTTAAAGGCGGGAATGTGGAAAATCTCGCCCGATCGCCCAAACAGGCTCATCCCCGACTCACCGCAGGTGATCAACACGTATTCCGCTTCGGTTTTGGCCAGCAGCGTCGCCCCCGCCTTCAGCAGGCTGGCCTCGTCGGTGATGCCAAAGCCCGCTTCCCGTTCCGCTTCCGGCAGGTTGGGCGTAAACCACGTGGCTCCCCGGTAGCGGGTCAGTTCCTTTTGGGCATCAACGATTACCGGCCGGCCGGTCAGGGCCGCTTGGATCACGCCGCTGGAACAGACCCCATCGCCATAGTCGGAACAGACCACCGCCTGGGCCTTGGGGGCGCGATCGGCCACAAACTCAGCCAGGCGATCGCAGTCGGCCGCCGTGGGGGGATCGTCAGACTTGCGATCAAACCGGACGATCTGTTGGGTCACGGACTGGCGCGAGTGGGCCGAAATCCGGGTTTTGGTGACCGTGGGCCGCGCCGCTTCCACCAGCGCCCCGGTGGTGTCAATGCCCGCCGCCTCAAAGATTTGACGCATCGCCAGCCCCTGCACATCGTCCCCCAAAAAGCCAGCAACCTGGACGTTTGCTCCGAGCTTAGCTAGGTTATAGACCGCATTGGCCCCGCCGCCGGGCACTTGGCGCGTTCGTTCGTGGCGGATGATCGGCACTGGTGCTTCTCGGGAAATTCGTTCCACATATCCCGTCAGAAACTCATCCAAGGTCAGATCGCCCACCACCAACACCTGCGCTTCCCCGAAGCGATCAATCAGGGTCAAGAGCCGATCGGCCGATCGGCGCAACAACGGCATGAAGTCTGGATCAAAAGTCATAGGGGGCAAGGTTACGATCGCAAGCATAGAATAGGCTATCAGCACATCAGGATCACTGCTGAAACTACATTCCATTCCTTCAAAGACTCTGCCAGCGGTTGAACGCGTCCGTATAGGTAATAAAAATAAAAAGACCGATTCCTTTAACTGTTAGCTATGATTCTTGAGTGATTGGTTACTGGTTTTCGTGAACAATCAATTCCTATTCTTCTGAGAGTTGAGCAACCGAAGACAGAACCCTGACTGGATCCAAACTGAGATCCAAATTTCTTCAGAATTCATCAGTCTCAGAGATGAGTTCCCGTGATCAAGGTTTGACTAGATCGAAGCATCAATCATCATTAAACTCCCTGTAGTAATTGATTGTGAATAATCAGCATTGTGCTTGTCAACTGTGCTAAATTCTGAAAATTTTGATAAGCTTTGGGTTCCGTGGCTAGCGTAATTGGCTGATTTTTTGGATCATTCAAAACGAGTTCCATTTGAGGAGTGTTTTATTCATGTCTTTCACTTTGATTCATCGCCTTGGCCAATCTCTATCTGCTGGACGATTGGTGGCCGCTTCTGCGGTGCTGTCCTTAGCTTTGGTGGGTTGTGGCGAAAGCAAAGTTGCCCAATGTAACAAGCTGATTGCCGTTGTGAACAAAGGGCAACAGATCAGCTCCAGCATTAAGGGTATGGATGCCCCGGCGATGAAGAAACTGTCCACTGATTTGGGTGGCTTATCTAAAGAAATTGGGGCTGTGGAAGTGGCCGATGAGACCCTGAAGGGTTTTCAGGGACGGTTTGTCAAAATCTACTCGGACTTGAGCACCGCTTCCAGCAAAGTGGGCGGCGCACTGGAAGAAATGGAAAAGGCGAAAAAGCCGAGTCCTGAAAGCTTGAAGCGGCTGAAGCAATTGCAGGAAGATGTGACCGGGGCTAGCAAGATGGGAGAAACTGCCGCGAAGGACGAAAGCGCCTTGGTCAAGGAAGTGAATACCTACTGTGCTGGCACGTAGTGCATTGAGTGCATTGGTATAGTGCAAATCAATTGAATTGGGAACGAAAAACTTGTTGGATGATGGAGCAGCGCTAGGGGATTGAGCTTGATGGTTGTCCCCTGCTAATGGGTCGATCGTCCAACAAGGTTTCTGTTTTACGATCGCCCGATCGCTGGAAATGGATTGCCTTTGTTAACACTCGGTAAACGCTGGGTAGCTGAATTTTTCTAAGCTCCACGGTCACCTTGTGCAGAATCTAGCCCTTGTTGAGGCGTTGGAACTTTACCAGGGCTAAGCACCTGCTTGCCCATCCAACTCACCCGTTTGGGAACCATGATTCCATCCTCCGTGGTGCTCCCCGAAGAATAGGACTGAGCACGCACCTGTACCACGATCCAAACTAGGTGATCGACGAGCGATCGATTGCGTAAACAGCGTTCACCATCGGGACTAACCCGCACAAAGCTGCCTTCTTGGACTGGAAAAACCCAGTTATTGACTTGAAATTCTCCTTCCCCCGCCAAAAAGAGATAAACCTCTTCATTTTGCTGATGTTTGTGATAGAAAAGCAGCGACTCTTTGGGCGAAAGGCTATTAACAGAAATTTCTGCCCCGGTTAACCCTAGTAAATCCTTCAAGAACAGTTTTCCAGGTGCTGGCAGCGATCGATCGCCCAGGTTGAGGGTGAAGGTGAACTGTTCGAGGTTGGCAAGCGGCCCCGCGTGGGTCACGGCAAAGTCTGGGCCGGTCTGGGCTGTGGGTTGGGTGCTGGGTGAGGCGTGGTACATGGTATTTGACTTTTAAATTGCAAGTTGCAAGTTAAAATCAAACTAACAGGGTTACTTGTAAAATGCAAGGGAGACTTGAAAAAGTTGTAAATCCCTGAATAGGAATGAATTTTGGAGCCTTGTGCTATGGCGGTTGACCACCGATCTCACTGCCCGATCGCCTGTACGCTGGATCTCCTGGGCGATCGGTGGACGCTGCTGGTCATTCGGGACATGCTGTTTTTTGGTAAGCAGCGCTTTGAGGAGTTTTTGGAATCGCCGGAGGGAATTTCCACCAATATTTTGGCCAGCCGCCTGAAGTCTCTGGAAGCCCTGGGGCTGATTACCAAACAGCCCTACAGCAATCACACTCGCCGCATGAATTACCAACTTACGGAGGCGGGCGAAAGTTTGCGTCCTGTGCTGCGCTCGATCGCTCGCTGGGGCCTGAAGCAATTTCCTGAAGCTCGCCTCCCGGATGCTTTAGATTCAAGTTCCGCCAATTCAGATTATTGATTGCCCGCTGCAAGAGGTGATTGAGCAATGGATAAGCTACAGAGATACCATCAAATCATTCAAGATTTACTGATGGAAGAAGCCCATCCCTATTGTCAGTCGGATGACGTAGAGACCGTAATTATCTGTGACCCAGAACGGCATCACTACCAGTTAACTTATATTGGCTGGGAAGGGGATCAGCGAATTTTTAATTTGATTCTGCACCTAGACATTAAAGATGGAAAAATTTGGGTGCAACATAACGGCACTGAAATGGCGATCGGTAAGCGGTTGATGGAGCAGGGCGTGCCTGCTTCGGATATTGTGTTGGGTTTTCAATCCCCCTTTCGCCGCCAATTTAGCGGCTATGCGATCGCCTAATCAGTTTTCGTTAAACAGAATCAGTTCTCCAATCGGCCATAGCCGCCGCCACCGGGGGTTTCGATCGCGATCGCCTCACCTGCCTGTACCTGCACCTGATCGGTAGCCCCGAGAGGGTCGATCGCCCCGTTTAGCCGTTCTACCCAGGCGCGGCCCGGTTGGCCCGGTGCGCCACCGGCCAGGCCCGCCGGTTGGGTCGATCGCCGCCCCGAGACGATCGCCGCCGTCATCGGTTCTAAAAAGCGCAGTTTGCGGATCACACCGTGGCCGCCGCGCTGTTGGCCCGCGCCGCCGCTGTCGGGGCGAATTTGGAAGGACTCCAGCCGCACGGGATAGCGCCACTCCAGCACCTCGGGGTCTGTGAGCCGGGAGTTGGTCATGTGCGTTTGCACCGCGTCGGCTCCGGGGAAAGTTGCGCCCGCCCCCGCGCCGCCGCAGATCGTTTCGTAATATTGGTGTCGATCGCTCCCAAAAGTGAAGTTGTTCATCGTGCCTTGAGCGTTGGCCATCACCCCGAGGGCTTGATAGAGCGCATCGACGACGGCTTGGGAGGTTTCCACGTTGCCGGCCACGACGGCGGCGGGCGATCGGGGATCGAGCAGGCTGGCGGGTGGCACGGTCAGATCGATCGGGCGCAAACACCCGGCATTCAGGGGGATTTCGTCGGCCACGAGGGTGCGGAACACGTAGAGCACGGCGGCTTTGGTGATTGCGATCGGGGCGTTGAAGTTGTTGGGCTGCTGGGGCGATGTGCCGCTGAAGTCGATCGCCGCCCGCCGCCGCGCCCGATCGATCCGCACTTGCACCGTAATCTGCGCCCCACAGTCGAGGGCGATCGTCGCTTGCCCGTCCCGCAATTGGGCGATCGCCCGCTCCACCGAGGCGGCGGCGTTGTCCTGCACAAACCCGGCGTAGGCTTGGATCGTGGCGGCTCCGTAGGTATCCGCTAGGCGCTGCAATTCCTGGCAGCCGCGCTCGTTGGCGGCAATTTGCGCCTGCAAGTCCGCCAGGTTTTGTACCGGGTTGCGGGCGGGGTAGGGATTGTCAGCCAGTTGCGCGAGCACGTCAGCCTCTAGGAATTCCCCGGCCCGGACGATCGGCAGGAAGTCAAACAGGATGCCTTCTTCGGCGATCGAGTGGCTGTGGGGCGGCATCGATCCCGGTGTCAGGCCGCCCAAGTCCGCATGGTGGCCGCGGGAGGCGACGAAGAAATCCGGGCGATCGCTCAGGACTCCGGCGGGCGATCGCAACCAAACCGGCGTAATCACCGTGATATCGGGCAGGTGCGTGCCGCCGTTGTAGGGGTTGTTGCTGGCAAACACATCGCCGGGCCGCAGCTCCCGCGCCGCCATCAGGGCCGTGACCGTTTCGCCCATGGAGCCGAGGTGGACGGGAATGTGAGGGGCATTGGCAATTAGCTGACCAGCGCGATCGAACAGGGCGCAGGAGAAGTCCAGCCGCTCCTTGATATTCACGGAATAGCTGGTGTTTTGGAGGGTTGCGCCCATCTGCTCGGCGATCGCGCTGAACCGGTTGTTGAAGATCTCCAAGCGCACCGGATCGGGCTGTAGCGATGGCTCGTCGTCGGAGACAAGATGCTCAAGCCCCTTGTCTGGATCGGTTGGGGCGAGGGTTTCCAGCACGAGGCCGCCCCGATCGCCCAGGGTAGCCGCCCAGCCCGGTTCAATCACATTTGTGCCCGTCGGTTCCACAATCACCGCTGGCCCGACAATCCGATCGCCCGGTTGCAAGGCCGATCGCCCAAAGACCGGCGCATCCTGCCAGCGATCGGCCGTGTAAATCTGAATCGTGGTAATCGATTCCGGCGGGGTCGATCGACTGGCCACCAACAACGGTTCCGGCGGCAAATCCTTGTGGCGCACCAACTCCAGGGCGATCGCCTCAATCACCACCGGCTTATCGGGCAGGGCGAACCCGTAGCGCTGGCGGTGGATCGCCTCGAAGCGATCGCGCAACCAGGCCGCCGGGTCGGGTTCCATGGCCGCCGGCCAGCTCACCACCAAGGGCGAATCCGTGCCGCCGTAGCGCAGCCGGGCCGTGCGGATCGCTTCCTGAAATCCCGGCAATTGCGGCTCCAGTGACCGTTGTAAGTCGCCAAAAATCGGCTCCAGCGCGGCGATCGCCCCCGGTTCCAAGACCTGCTCGATCGCCCGTTCGCCAATTTGCCGCACATCCGCCAGCCCAATCCCATAGGCCGACAGCACCCCGGCGTAGGGATGGATAAAAATCCGCGTCATCCCCAGCGCTTCCGCCAACAGACAAGCGTGCTGCCCGCCCGCCCCGCCGAAGCAACAGAGGGTGTAGTGCGCCAAGTCGTAGCCGCGCTGAACGGAAATTTGCTTGATCGCCGCCGCCATTTTTTCGATCGCGATCGCCAGGAACCCGGCCGCCACCGCTTCCGGGCTGCGGCCATCGCTAGTGGCCTGGGCGATCGTCGCCGTGAGGGCCGCGAACCGTTCCGCCACGATCGCCTTGTCCAGGGGGCGATCGCCCTCGGGGCCAAACACCGCCGGAAAAAAGTCCGGGTGCAACTTCCCAAGCTGCACATTGCAATCGGTGACGGTCAGGGGGCCACCGCGCCCGTAGGCCGCCGGGCCGGGATTCGCCCCCGCCGAGTCCGGCCCCACCCGGTAGCGCTGGCCATCGAAGTGCAAAATCGAGCCGCCACCCGCCGCCACCGTATGGATCGCCATCATCGGGGCCCGCAGCCGCACCCCCGCCACCTCCGTCTCAAACTGCCGCTCATACTCGCCCGCGTAGTGGGCCACATCGGTGGACGTGCCGCCCATATCAAAGGTGACGATTTGCTCAAAGCCCGCCGCCACACAGGTTTGTACCGCCCCGACAATGCCGCCCGCCGGCCCCGACAGCACCGCGTCCTTGCCCCGGAACCGATCGGCATCGGTCAGCCCGCCGTTGGACTGCATAAAAAACAGCTTGCCCGCCAAGGCCTCACGGTTCGGCCCCGCCAGGGTCGATCGCACCTGGTTCACATAACGCCGCAACACGGGCGACAGGTAAGCATCAACCACGGTGGTTTCGGCGCGGCTAACCAGCTTAATCAGCGGACTCACGTGATGGGAAACGGAAATTTGCTCAAAGCCCGCCGCCTCCGCCAGGGCCGCCGCGATGTGCTCATGCTGGGGGTAACGGTAGCCATGCACCAGGGCGATCGCGCAACTGGTGCAACCCTCGGCCCGCGCCGCTTTCAGTTGCGCCAACAAGTCCGCCTGGGCGGCCGCGTCGAAGGGGCGCACCACCTCGCCTTGGGCGCTCAACCGTTCCCGCACCTCAATCGCCCGCTCATACAGCGGCGCGGGTTTGCGAATCTCCAGCGCAAAAATATCCGGTCGGTTTTGGTAGCCAATCTTCAGGGCATCGCCAAAGCCTTCGGTAATTACCAGCACGGTGCGATCGCCTTTGCGTTCTAGCAGGGCGTTGGTGGCGACGGTGGTTCCCATCTCGATCGCCCCAATCTGCACCAGGTCGATCGGCTCGTCGGCGGCCAATCCCATCAGGTCGCGAATCCCCTGGACGGGCGCATCGGCATAGCGATCGGGGTTTTCCGACAGCAGCTTATGCACCACCAGCCGCCCATCGGGCCGCCGCGCCACAATGTCGGTAAACGTGCCCCCGCGATCAACCCAAAACCACCAACGCCGATCCATGCTCTGCCCTACCCGAAGCGCCTAATCTCGATTCATCATATCGATTAGGGTAATCAAGGGCGATCGGGGGGATCATGTTTACTGGTGAGCCAGTTGAGAAGTTTATTTAACACGTTAAGTTTTTATTTCGTAATTTTCACAAAAAATTAAAAGTGAAATTTGTGTATAATGTGGAGATGTGAAATATAATTTCAAAGATTGAATCAAGTTTATTCTGTTTAGCTTGAGAATTGTATGAATTTCTCTGAAGAGCTTCAAGAAATATCAGTTACCTTAAATCGCTTTCGCGTTAAGCAACTTAGTGAAAGCGATACTACTGTTTACGAGTATCAGTGCAGATTTATCCATCCTCCTGAGTTGGGAGACGAGCAACGACAAATTTCAAACATTTGTTACAAGTTGGGCGTGACAGCCGCCAGGATGGGAACCAAAATTATCACGAAGGAAGAGATTGACTCTGAGAAGCTGGCAAGTGATGATTGGCAGCTAAGTAGCTTGGGGGCCAGGCCGCTAGATTACAAGGACTTCCAAGAGAGAAGAGCACTAGAAACTTTTGAGCGCAAAATTCTAGAGAGAAAATTAAGAGCTTTTGTAAATGCTGAGCTTAAACGATCTGTAGAAGGTGGGCTAATTTGGTGGCCGCCTGCAAAAAAGGGTGTAGAAGCTTCTGAAAGTGGGTGGGAAGTACATAAAGGGAGAAGGATAGATGTAGTTATAGGCTCTGATGGTCAACTCTATCTGGAAATAGACCTTCATCACCGTTTTTACACTTCTTGGACACTCCATCAGTGGCTTGAGGAATACCCTGATCTTCCGATCAAATACGTGCGTAATACGTACAGAGAAAAAAATAATGACTACATCAGTTGGCAGTATCAAGATGTATCTGATGAGCTACCAGAAGAACTCATATTAGAAGGTTTGGGTATTAGCTTGGCAGACTATCATCGTGGCAAGGGAGCTAATGAAGAAGAAATAGCCAATTCTCGCGTTGTTTATGTTAGAAGAGCTAATCAACAAGGTCGATATTCAAAACCGGTTGCACATTTGTCCAAAAGACTATCGCCAAGTATGTCTTTGGAAATACTAGCTGCAATGGCTGAAAGTGGAAGTCCAGACAAGGTTCAAATTCAGAATGCTTTCAGTCAAATTAAGCAAAGTTTAGAATCTCGTCTACACGAATCTCAAATAATAGCAGATTTCATTCTTGGTAAAGTTTATGGCAGTGCTTCTAAGGGTGTTATGCCTTTAAAAGCTAACGGATATATTTTACCTCCAGCTAAACTACTTGCCTTTGATGCGCAAGAGGTAAATCAAGTTGCCAAAGTCCGATATAAAGGGTGTGCTAAAATTGGTGAGATTCGTTTTGGGTGCTTGAACCTCTATGATGATCGGCATAAATACCCTATCGAAGTTGAGAAATGCCTCAAGGACATAGCTTCTAAAAGTAAAGTGTCACTAGATCTAGATTCTTACCGCACGCAGCAAGACTTGGGTAGTAGCGAGCTAGATCAGCAAGTGTTTTGGCATCAGTGGGCCAGTGAGGGTATAAAAACCGTTCTAGTAGTGATGCCGTGGTCGCCAAACGAGCGAAAACAAAAAATTAGAGCGCAAGCGCTGCAAGCTGGTATCGCAACGCAATTTATTGTGCCTAAGCCCAAAGCAGATCAGTATAAGGCTCTGAATGTGACTTTGGGTCTCTTGTGTAAGGCAAGTTGGCAACCCGTACAGCTCAAACCATTGGGTACCTCTGAAGCAGCAGATTTAATTATTGGTTTTGACACAGGAACTAATCGCGAACTCTACTACGGTACTGCGGCCTTCGCCGTACTGGCTAATGGACAAAGCTTAGAGCTAATTTATAAAGAGAAGCTAAAGCCGACTTGGCAGCTCTAAATCCGGTTTTAGGCTAGACCTACCCGAAGCATCACCCAGCTCATGAGTCGTCTCCCGGTCATTGCCAATCCTACCCGC
>NZ_JAZAQF010000070.1:0-26439 GCF_043235035.1 Limnothrix redekei LRLZ20PSL1
ATCGATTTTGCAGAACAGAGCTTCTAGACTGAGCATGGCGGGGTTGGGCTGAGTGTTGTTTTGGTTAATGCCTCAGCTTAACCAGCCCCGTCTTTCCTTCGCTCCCCTTATCCCGAATTCACGTTTATTTAAGGCATGTAATAGAACCAAAAGCACGTCGATCGGGTGGACCGGCGTGCTTTTGTGAAAACGGGATGGACTTCGGCAAGAAGCCCCAAAACGGTGCGGTAATGGTACTGCTGATGCTGGCCAGTTCGTGGCTTACCAGCTCGACTTGACCACACCGGGCAGCAAGCCTTGGTGAGCCATTTCGCGCAGAGCATTCCGGCACAGACCAAAATCACGGTAGTAGCCACGGGGACGGCCAGTTAACCAGCAGCGGTTTTGGTGGCGGTTCCGGGCGCTGTTGCGGGGCAGGCGCTGAATTTGGCGATGCAGGGCCAGCTTTTCCATCGGATCCTGGGCGGATTCAAACTGCGCCTTCAGATCGGCACGCTTGGCGGCATATTTAGCAATCAGGCGATCGCGCTTCTTTTCGCGCTCGACCATGGACTTTTTAGCCATTGCGGTGTTTCTGCTTGTTGACTAAGGGTTGGACTGTCGAAACTCGACAGGGGCTAATGCTTGAGACCGCTGGACTGCACAGCCCTAAACAGATGCTGGGTCTTGGCGGCAAAAAAGGGTATAAGCAAGCATCCTATTGTACGGCAAGGCGACCGATCGCGATCAACGGGTCATGATCAACCAGTCGCGATCAACTGGTAGGCGGGATTAACCCGATCGGGGGGTGGTGGCTTTGGGTGGCGGCCGGCTCCAGGGACTGACCGATTCGCAACTCAGCGATCGCCCGGCCCAGTTCCCAGCGTTGGGCATGGGCCACGGCTTTTAAGTAATGGAATTCGGGCACTCGGGGAGCCAAGGCTAAGGCTTGTTGGATGGCGGGCCAGGCGGCATCGGTTTGAAATTCATAAAGCCGCACCACGGCCAAGTAGGCCTGGGCCCAAGGGTTGCGTGGTTCTGCTTGGGTGATTTGCTCGAAGGTGGCGATCGCGCCGCTGGTGTTTTGATCCAACACTTGGGCCAAGCCGAGGGCATAGCGCCAACCGAGTCGATCGGGTTGTTGACTGAGGCGATAACGGAGGGTCAGTTCCGCTTGGGCCACGTAGGTTTGATTGGGATTGTATTGGTTAATCCGGCCAATGGTGTTGAACACGGATTCCAAGCCCGATCGCCCCGATCGCAATTGCAATCCCAGCAGCCGCAGTTGGGCCACGCCGTCCAGTTCGGGAGCCGGTTGGGCCAAGGCGGCCGGGTCAATCACCACGGTGGCTTCTGTGGGAATCGCGATCGGCTGGGCCCGATCGCCCAATTGGGGATCGTTGGGCAACAAACTCGCCCAAAGACGATACCGACCGGGGGCCAAGTCCGGCGGCAAGACCATGGCCGATCGATCCCAAACCTCCCAGGCCTGGCCGGCGGACGGGGGAAGAGGGGTCATTAACCGGCCGCGACCAATGGCCCGATCGTCAATCCAGCCGGTGCGACCCGCCGGGCGATCGGGTGTGGGTTCCCGCTGCCAGGTCAACAGGGCCAAGCCCCCTTGCAGTTGGGCCGCCGGGCCCTGCCAACGGTAGGTGACCGGCGCAACTTGGCCCGGAGGCAGCCGCTCCGGCAGTTGGGCCATGAGCTTCAAGGGAGCCGGATTGGCCAAGGGGGCGACCGTCACTGATGGGGATCGCCGTTGCCAAAGTTGCCATTCGGAATCCGCCGCCACGGGCCAATGTTCCACCAACTGCAACTCGGAACTTTGGCGCAGGGTTTGGCTGGTGGCCGCTTGGGCTTCTCGTCGTCGCCGGCCCCGCATCGATCCCTGGTCACCGGTTTTCAGCAAATACCAATCGAGCGATCGGGCATCTTGGGCCACGGCTTGCGGATCAGTGCCCACCTGCCGGCCGTAAACCTGAAAATTTCGGGCGGCTCCAAAGAAGTTGAGGTTGTGTTGATTCAGTTCAGCGGTGGAGGGCAACACGCCCACGGTGGATTGCAGATGGGGTGCGCGATCGATCACGGCCTGCACCACTTGGGCATGGGGCAAGGCGGGCCCCCATTGCACCACCCGCATCGGCCCGGGAACCAAGGGAGCCACCCCGGCGGCCGTGGGCGGCAACCAACTGAGCACCGACAGCAACACCGTCAGCCCCAACAGGCTCCACCGCACCCGCGCTCCCCAAACCAGCCAGCCTCGGGCCAAGACGATCGCCCCCACGGGCCAATAGGGCAAAACGTAGCGCCAGTCTTTGTTCACCAGCAAGGAACACAACAGATAGGCTCCGAGCCAAAAGCCCAGCGTCCAGAGCCACCCCCGGCGATCGCCCTTGGGAACCGGTGAACTGGGCAAGGGGCGATCGGGCCAGGCCAGTTGTTGTTGATATTTCAGAAAGGCCAAACAGCCCCCCGCGATCGCCAGACCCAGCAGGGGCCAAGACAGATGTTGCGGAAAAAGCTTCAGGTAATAAGTCCAAGCATCGAGGGTGTTGAGGGCCGGGTCACCTTCCACGATCGCGGAATCCACCGTGGCCCGCTTGCCGCCACTGAGCACAAAGAGCCAATTTGCCTGATACCAAGGAGCCGCTACGATCCAAGCGATCCCCAGAACCAACAGGCCTTGGGTGACCCGTTCCCAGCGCGATCGCCAGAGGGCAACGGTCAGCAATCCCGCCCAGGGCAACCCCAGGAAGAAAACCACCGGTTGCTTGGTCAGCAGCCCAGCTCCCAACAACAGCCCCAGCCCGATCGCCCACAGCCACTGGGCCAAACGTCCGCGCCAGGGGCCCAACCGGCCCCCCGTTGCCCAAAACACCAGGGCTGCAAAGGCCGCCGTTACCACAGTCACCAAGGGGAATTCGGTGAGATAGTCCAGCCGCACGCGCCACAGACCGGGCATCACACTACACAGCAGGGCGGCCCACCAGCCCGTGGTGCGATCGAACAATCGCCGCCCGATCGCATAAACCGACCCCAGCAACAGCAGCGAACAGGCGGAATTCAACGCCGTCGCAGCATCGGCCGTGGGGCCAAACAGCCATAAAAACGGCACGGTGATGATGGCCACCAGGGGCGGCACTTTGGGGGAGAGTCGCCAAAAATCCACCCACCAGGAACCAGACAACCACTGGGGATCCCGCAGGGCATCGGCGTAGGTCAGGGCCGCCGTTAGATATTCCGCTTGATCCCAGGCGGGGGCTGATTGGTCGATCGCGAACCAAGCCCGATCGACCAACAACACCAACAGCCACAGACCCAGCAGCTTGGCCCAATCGGTCTGCCACCTACCCTGCCACCTACCCTGCCACCAGCTTTGCCAATGGTTGGGATGGAACCAGTGGTGAAACCTGTGAATTCTGAACCCGTGAACCCTGAACCCGCTGCCTAGCTGGCCGGCGCGATCGCCCAAATCTTGACCCATTCTCAAAATGCTCCCCCAAAACCAAAGGCAGGGGATGATCAACCGATCCCCTGCCCCCATCGGCGGGCCCAACGCAGTACCCGATGGACTTTCTCTGTCCTATGTTCGATCGTCGTTGGTTGACCCGCCACGACTCTTTCTCAGTTTTATATCCGTGCTCGATTACCCTTCCGGCATCGGATTATATTCATCACTTGGCTCAGTGGCCCCGATCGCCCCTTGATCTTGGTTAATGCAACCTCCCCGATCGGCTACAAACTTACAAACTCGGCTCCAAAGACGCGCCCTTGTGCCTGGGCTGCCATAGGAAAACAGCACTCGATCACCCAGCGGATTCATTTCAATCCGCACACCGCAAGTCGAGCAAGTCTGCACATTAGCCATAGGGGATCTCCTCGCGCCAAAATCTGGCATAGGGCGGCACTCGTAAACCGATCCCCAAGGCAATTGTCGGGGATCGGCACAAGTTCCATACACCATAGCGCGCCAATTCAATTTGGCAATTGGCCCAGGCAAATCACTCGATTTGGGGAACACAGAATCTATTTGGCGATTGGCCCAGGGAGATCACCCGATTCGGAGAACACAGCAGCAACGATCTCAGCGGTTCCTACAGCGGTAGATCCATGGTGGAATTGGGGGAATTCATGGGAGCGTTGACCGTTGGGTCGATCGCCCCGGGCGTAGGGTTAGCCGGTTGCGTTGCGGTCGCTGTTGGTTGGGGCTTGGCCGTGGCTCGGGTGTTGGCGGAGCGGCTGGCTTGGGCCCGCAGTTGCAAGAGTTCCGGCATGGTGACGAAGCGGTAACCCTGGGCTTTCAGTTGCCGAATGATGATAGGCAAGGCTGCCACCGTGTTGTGTCGATCGCCCCCGCCATCATGCATCAGCACAATATCGCCCGGGTGCATGGTTCGCATCACCCGATCGACAATGGTAGCCGCCGGAGGTCTGCGCCAATCACCCGTATCCGTTCCCCACATAATCGTGGCGTATCCACGACTTTGGGCGTAGGTATCCATCCCATTGTTCAAAACGCCACCCGGCGGCCGATAGAGGCGAGCCACCTGGCCGGTTTTGGCTTGGATAATGGCGGCGGTTTGGTCAATTTCACGGGCCGCCGCCGCCGGAGCATGGCGATGGTAACCATGGGACCAGGTGTGATTAGCGAGCACGTGACCTTCCCGGGCCACGCGCTGCCCGATCGTCGGGAAGGCCTGGAACATGCGACCAATCACAAAGAACGTGGCCTTCACGTCTTCCTGTTTCAAAATGTCCAGCACCTGATCGGTATAACGGGGGGCTGGCCCATCATCAAAGGTCAACGCCACCACCTTCTCACCACTGGCCAGGCGTTGATCCCGCACCAGTTTGCCCACAAAAGCTTGGGGCAAATTCCCCAGAGCCATCAAAATTTCCTGCTCTTGGCTGGTCACTTGCTGGCGAAAATTACCAATGCTGCGATCGAGCGCTTCACCTAGGGAAAGGGGCGGAGCCGATTGAGAGGCCACGGCGGAATTGTCCAAGGCGGTTTTGAGCGAAGCATTGCTGGTGGTCCAGGCATAGCTGCCTCCCAACACCGCCGCACAGGTTACCAACGCCAACAGCCACCATCGCCAAGAAAAACGCGATCGCTGACTGAAGTTTTGCCCCACCTTACTGGAACGATAGCCACGGGTGGCTTGGGATCGTGAAGAACCAGATCGTTTAGAAAACAGCCGAGTCATAGGGGCAACAGGAAGAGCCGGAAGGGCAGGAATAGCGGTTAAAAAAACATCACGTGAGAAAACATCGCGGAGCAACGGAATCAACCAGCAGACTCACGATGAACGAGGTCAGTTGAGGGTCGATGTGGTCAGGGGGCGTAAGCAATAGATGTCAGTGGTTATCAAGGGCTGAAAATCAAGAATTCTCAAGAGGTCTCAAGAATTCTAAATCCATAAAATTGAATGATGAATAGACTCAAGCCTCGTTTATTTCAGGAAAGATTTTCGAAAATGAAATTGCATTGGTGTGAAGAGTAAGGCGGCATAAAAAACAACAAAATTCAGATGAAATTAGAGATTCGATCAACTCCAAAATATTTTGAATGAGTTATTTAGAGACAAGTTATTTGGGGTACATGAGAATGCCGTTTTACCCTAAATTATGCTTTGACTTGATCCACTGGGTTATGCAGTAGCGATTGGAAAACCTGCTCCATCAGTCTGACGCTCCTGCCATTGAGCCATTATTCATAGCTTGAGATTCATATCTCGATCGACGGGGATCGATTTGCGGCCGAGGTGAGGATGGGCGGTCAGGAATCAGTCATTGCAGATCACCTGCATTGCCCAGCAAATTTCCCCATCAGTTTTACCCGATCGCGCCGGTTATGCCACCTTGATTGCATAACCCGATCGCTGGGTGCTGAAAACCGGATTGTTCATGGAGATTTTGAACAACGGCTTTGAACGATCACTGTGAACAGCAACCGTGAGCAGCAACCGTGAACAGCAACCGTGAATAATCGGGCGCTGGGGTGAGCGATGGTTCGGTCTTGGCGCGATACAGCGCAAGGTAGCAGAAATTTTGGAAATTGAGGGGGAAATTCTGTCTCTAGCGCAAAATACCGTGGCCGACCGCCATGGGCTGGCTAGATTTTTGACTCAACGCCTGGTTAATGTCGGGCCAAGGCTTGGTCAATGGTTAACGGGGGAGTTAAACGAGGGGTGGCCCATCTGGGATGCGGTTTGAGTCTGCGGAGGAGCCTTTACGCAAGGGTTCCAGCGTTGCGGCGAATCTGTTCGATCGCCCTAATTAACCGGGTCGCGACTCGATCGATGGTGGCGAAGTCATGGAATCGACCCAACCCAAACCGCAGCGTTGTGGTGAGGGGGCCGGCCGACTGCCCGAGCGCCTTGAGCACATGGGATTGGCGGCCGGTTTCCGATTGGCAAGCGGAGCCAGAAGACACAGCGGCGATCGACTGGATAGCTTTCAAAACGGCTCCGTTGGGCAATCCCTCGATCGTAACGTTCAAGTTACCCGGCAGGCGGAGGCTGGGGTGGCCATTAAGTTCCAGGGCCAAACCCGGCGCAGTGGCAAAGTAGGTTTGCAATCGTTCCCAAAGCCGATCGCGCAGCATTTGCAGTTGTTCTGCTTCAGTGGCCAAGTGCTCCATCGCCAGCTCGATCGCCCGGCCAAACCCAACAATTTGCGACACGGGCAAGGTTCCCGCCCGCAGTCCCCGTTCCTGGCCGCCGCCGTGCAATTGGGGAGCCAAGGCCACGCGGGAGTTGCCCCGCCGCACGTACAGGGCCCCAATGCCCTTGGGCCCATAAACCTTGTGGGCTGTCAGGGACATGAGATCGATCGACTGGGTTTGTACATCAAGGGGCACTTTCCCGATCGCCTGGGCCGCATCCGTGTGAAACAGCACGCCCCGATCGCGACAGAGGGCCCCAATTTGCTCGATCGGCTGCAAAACACCGATCTCATTGTTGGCCACCATCACCGACACCAGCACCGTTTCCGGCCGCATGGCTTGGGCCAGGGCCTCCAGATCCAACAAACCCAGGTGATCGACCGGCAAAACCGTCACCTCAAACCCCAGGGATTGCAAATAGCGACAGGGATCCAGCACCGCCGAATGTTCCGTGGCCACCGTAATCAAGTGCCGCCCTTTGTTGAGATAGGCCTCGGCCACGCCTTTAATAGCCAGATTGTTGGCTTCCGTTGCACCGCTGGTGAACAAAATTTCCTCAGGGCTGGCGTTGATGGCTGCGGCCAAGGTGGCCCGGGATTGATCGACCGCGGCCGCCGCAGCCCAACCGTAGGCGTGGTTGCTGCCTGCGTTGCCAAAATAGTCCGTTAGAAAAGGCCACATGGCCTCCGCCACTCGGGGATCGATCGGGGTCGTGGCATGACAATCTAAATAAACCAAATTCGCCATCTTGGGCCAGGCGGCTTTGGCAAGTGGGAGCTGCTGTAGTTTAGTCATCGTCCATAATTGCGTTCATATCAAAATTGCGAGTTAAACGCCGCTCCACCCCATTCAAGCGCAAGACTAGGAAAGCCATCAGTGCTCCTAGGGTGGCCAACCCTAACAAGCCGCAGCCCGCCGCGAACCCCAATCCGGCCGAGACCCAAACGGCCGCTGCTGAGGTCAGTCCCTTCACCTTCTCTTCGCTGCGTTTGGTGCGTAAAATTTCCCCCGCGCCCAAGAAACCCACTCCGGTGGCCACACCTTGGGCCGATCGGCTGATGGCATCGATATTCGCCCCCATTTCCGCCGGAATGATAGCAAACAGAGCGGCTCCCAAACTCACCAGCATGTGAGTGCGCATTCCGGCCGGCTTGTGTCGCAACTGCCGATCGATCCCAATGGTTCCCCCCACAAACAGGGCCAGCCCTAAACGAATTAGCAAATGAAACCAGGAGGGATCGGGGGGAAGATTCATCAGAAGTTCAGGATCGGCGGTATTTTAAAGCGGTTTGGCGGTGACCGTTTGGCGACGGCACGGGGCGGGGGCCATAGGGCTAATCAAGGGCGAATTACCAGGCAGCGAATGACGGAAACGATGAAGCAATTCACGGGCGATCGGGCAGCAGACGATGGGACATCACCGACAACATCACCGACAGCAGCACCAAGAGCAACACCCACAACAGCACCACTAACAGCACAAGCAACGGCGAAGATAACGCCGCAAATGGAACCTTTGCCTTGGCCCCAGGAGAGTGATTTGACCCCGGGGCAGAATTTGGCAGATTCTATAAATCCGGCACAGAGGGAGCCAAAGCATTCAGTACCCACATACTCAGTGCCCAAGCATTCATTACCCTGTGCGATCCCCTGTGCGATCGCCCTGGGTGGCAACTTGGGCGATGTGGCCGCCACCTTTGAGCGTGCTCTGGCGGCTTTGGATGCCACCCCGGGCATTCAGGTCACGGGTCGATCGCGCTGGTATCGCAACCCGCCGATGGGCCCGCCCCAGCCGGACTTTCTGAATGGTTGCGCCCTGTTGAAGGTTGCCCTTAGCCCAGAGGCCTTGCTCGATCGATTGCAAGCCCTGGAAAACGAGGCGGGGCGAGTGCGGACAGTGCATTGGGGGCCGCGCACCTTGGACTTGGATTTGTTGCTTTATGGCGATCGGGTGATGCAAACGCCTCGGCTACAAGTGCCCCATCCGGGATTAGGCGATCGGGCATTTTTTGCGGTTCCTCTGGCGGAAATTGCCCCCGATTGGGTGGAACCGCTCACGGGCCGGGCGATCACGCAAATCGCCCAAACGCTAGACTGTTCAGCAGTCATTCCCCTAGCCTAACTCACGACCCATCCGTCCTATGCCCCTTGGAACCGAACTCGCCCACAAACTCCGCGATCGCCTCACCTATCGCGGTCGTAAGTTTGCCTTCGAGGTTGCCCAATTGCGGTTACCCAACGGCGCAGAGGGGGAGTGGGAATGTATTCGCCATCCCGGCGGGGCCTTGGCCGTGCCGGTTACCAACGATGGGCAACTGGTGTTGGTGCGGCAATATCGCTTCGCCATGCAAGGGCGCTTGTTAGAGTTTCCGGCTGGAACTGTGGAATTGGGTGAAGATCCGGCGGCAACCATTCGGCGGGAAATTGAAGAAGAAACGGGCTATGCGGCCGCCACCTGGCATTGCTTGGGGGATTTCCCGATCGCCCCGGGCTATTCCGATGAGCTAATTTATGCCTTCTTGGCCACAGATTTGACCAAGCTAGACAAACCACCGCTACAAGATGACGATGAAGACATCGAAGTGGTGTTGATGACTCCTGAAGTGTTTGAAGAAACGGTGCGATCGGGGGTGATGGTCGATGCTAAAACCGTCACTAGCTACTTTCTAGCCAAACCATTCCTAGCAGGATCAAACTAAGCCAATTGCCTCAGAAGTTCTGTAGTTCCATACAGATCAGCGACTGATTTTTGCAATCCACAATGCTCGATCTAAAATGCATGATCTAAAATGCGCGATCTAAACCACAAGCAAAACGAGATCCATGACATAGGCAAAGGGCTTAAGCTCCTTTTTGACAGACTGATTTAGTGTCTGATTCAGGGATGAGAGTAAACTCTGAAACCATATTCCTTATTCCTTAATTCATTACTCTGAATCATTGACAGAGATCATGACTGACTTAATTCTGTTTTGGCATCGAAAAGACCTGCGAATTTCCGATAATTTAGGTCTGGCCCAAGCCGTTGTCCGATCGCCCAAAGTTGTCGGTGTTTTCTGTCTTGATCCTGGAATTCTCGATCGAGATGATGTGGCTCCCGCACGGGTGGCTTATCTGATCGGTTGCTTGGCAGAATTGCAGCAAACCTATCAAGAACGGGGCGGGGATTTCCTGATCCTCAAAGGGGATCCCACGGTGGAAATTCCCAACCTAGCCGATCGCCTCGGAGCTGTGGCCGTGGCCTGGAATTGGGATGTGGAACCCTACGCCTTACAGCGCGATCGGGCCCTGTTGGCTGCCCTGAAGGAGCGGGGCATTGCTGCTCAAACCCAGTGGGATCAACTGCTCCATGCGCCGGACGAAATTCGCACCGGCTCCGGCACGCCCTACACGGTCTATGGGCCCTTTTGGAAAAATTGGCAGTCCCGATCGAAAGCGGCCCCTGCTCCCACGCCCGATCGCCTCTTGCCCCTCACCGAAGCTGAGCGGGCCAAAACCCAGGCTATCCCGCTGCCCACCGCTCGCCAATTGGGGTATCCCTGGGATGGGCCTTGGATTTTGGAACCGGGAACCGCCGCCGCCCGATCGCGCTTGGAAACCTTCTGCCAACGGGCTATTGAAGCCTACGATCCCGATCGCAACTTCCCCGCTCTGGAGGGCACATCGGGACTGAGCGCCGCTTTGAAATTCGGGGCGATCGGGATTCGGGAAATTTGGCAAGCCAGCGCCAGCGCCCTCGACCATGCCCGCAGCGAAGAAGCCATCAACAGCATTCGCACCTGGCAACAGGAATTAGCCTGGCGCGAGTTTTATCAACATGTGATGTATCACTTTCCCGAACTTGCAAAAGGAGCCTATCGCGCGCCCCTCAAAACTTTTCCTTGGGAGAACAACGAAGCTCTCTTTGAAGCTTGGTGCAATGGCCAAACGGGTTATCCGATCGTTGATGCGGCAATGCGTCAACTGAATGAAACTGGCTGGATGCACAACCGTTGTCGCATGATTGTGGCCAGTTTCCTAACCAAAGATTTGATCATTGATTGGCGTTGGGGCGAAAAATACTTTATACAAAATCTGGTCGATGGCGATCTTTCGGCTAACAATGGCGGTTGGCAGTGGAGCGCTTCCAGTGGCATGGATCCCAAGCCGTTACGCATTTTTAATCCCGCTAGCCAAGCCCAAAAATTTGATGCGGAAGGTGACTATATTCGTCAGTGGGTTCCTGAGTTGCGCCGGTTGGATACGGGATCATTACTCACGGGAAAAATCACCCCGATCGAGCGTCGATCATTGGGTTATCCCGCCCCGATCGTTGACCACAAAATTCAGCAGGAACGCTTTAAGCAACTCTACAAAGCCCAAAAAGCCTAATCATCCAAATGAAGGGCTGAAAAGTCGATCGCGGGCAAGGGTTAGCAGTTTAGCGAATTAACCAATTCTCCAATCGCAATCCTTGCACGCGAGAGAGATCAGAATCGTTGGAAATCAAAATCCAATTTTGGGCGATCGCCGTTGCCGCAATTAAAATATCTGCATCTTGAATCAGGCAACCGCGCGATCGCAGATCTGCATAGATCTCGCTAGCAATTTCCACAATTTCTGGATGCGTCACTGGCAAGATATCCACAGCTTGATAAAACCGCTGAAAAGCTGACAGCTTATTGGGCGAAGGCCTTGCAAGCAAGCCGCGCTTAATTTCGTAATAGGTTATTGCACTAATCGAGATCGGTGTTCCCCGCAATTTAGCCTGATTGAATCGACTGACTGCCAAGGGATTACCCACCATGAGCGCCGTCACAATGTTGGTATCTAACAGGATTCCCATGAAGTTAATGAGTTCCGATCGCAGCTAACTCCGCCAACTCTTCCGCAGTGCAAGTTTGGGTTAATTCCGCTGTTGCAGCACTGGCAGTAGCAATGTCCGTAATTGCCTTTTGCAAAGACTCTGTTGATTGCTGTAAGACAGCTTGGCAAAGATCAGGATCAGCTATCAGTAATTCCTTCAAGTGTTCTAACAATGCTGATCGATCCACCGATTCGGCCAAGTCTGATGTCAACAAAATTGGGTCGAGTAAGCGTTCTATGCGGGCGATCGCCTGTTCTAGGGTTGGTTCTGCGGACGCGGTCGGCTCGATCGCCCCATCCCAGCCCAGGAGCGATTGCACCAAATCCCAAATCAGCCGCAATCGATCGCCCACTGATAATCGCAGCGCTGCCGATCGCAAGTCTCCTGGATTCATTGCTTGATCCCCCATTGTTTTTTAGATTCAACGAATCAGCCAGTTTTCCAATCGTAATCCTTGCACGCGAGAGAGATCAGAATCGTTGGAAATCAAAATCCAATTTTGGGCGATCGCCGTTGCCGCAATTAAAATATCTGCATCTTGAATCAGGCAACCGCGCGATCGCAGATCTGCATAAATCTCGCTGGCAATATTGACGATCTCCGGATGCGTCACCGGTAAAATATCGACCAATTGGCAAAAATCAGTAAAGGCTTGGATCTTCTTCTGCGACTTGTTCGCCAACAACCCACGCCGACATTCAAAGTAGGTAATAGCGCTAATAGCGATTGGCATCACCACAATTACCTCAAGAAACTTGGCTTTTACTGAGGTATTGCCCTGAATGACGGCACTCACAATATTCGTATCCAGCAGATAGCCAACCAACACTATTTCCCCTCAATGATGGCTACGAGTTCTGCTTTCTCTGTGTCGGATTCTTCGGCTGCAATCTGACTAAATGTTTCCATGACTAGCCACAAGCTCACACGCTTCAGAAGCGTTTCCTCCGGTGTGGCTAAGATGGCTCGCCAACGATCGGGCGATTGCGAAAGGGAAGATGCCGCCCGATTGAGTACCGGCCGTTTCAAGCCAGGATCCCAGTCGGGATGTGCTGCCAAGGCCTGGTCAATTAGTTGTTCAATCCGGGCGATCGCCTGTTCTAGGGTTGGTTCTGCGGGCGCGGCTGGCTCGATCGCCCCATCCCAGCCCAGGAGCGATCGCACCAAATCCCAAATCAGCCGCAACCGATCGCCCACTGATAACCGCAGCGCTGCCGATCGCAAGTCCCCTGGATTCATCGCTTGATCCTCCACTCGATTGTCTGCTGTGATCTTGGCACAAGCGCTTCTGCAACGAGCGATCGCCAATCGTAAGCGCCTTCCAGACAAAGCAATCTCCCTAGCATGTCAGGCAGCCTGCTTCCCGACCGTCCCAGTTCAAAGCATTTTCCCGCCTGCAAACGGCATCACGAAGCGCCTAATCGGCATTCCCACACACCGTCTACCATATAGAGCAGAAACCAACTAATAATCCAGGTTATTAAGTAGTCTTTGTGATCTGCTTGTTTCGATATCAGTGATCGGAGTCACATAAAAGCCGTGATTAATTAAAAATTAGGAAAACATTGTTGTAATTTCATTGGAGAATGAGCATGGCGATTAAAAATAAAGCAGTTTAGCCATGAAACTGTGAAGCTCCTCAAATCGCTTATGTTTGCTATGGACAGTTCTGATTCCTAGTTTCCCCCTCAGAATTCTCATGTCTGAACCCACATCTGAATCAGCATTCGATTTGCAGCGCAGTATTGAGGGCCTCCTAGATGCTGCCTCTAGTGTCGATTCTTCCGCAGTTCGAGAAGCTGTTCATAAAACCCGCATTGACAATCCCACGGCATTGCCCGAAGACATCGCAAAGATGATCATCGGACAGCAATCTTTGATGAGTGGCTTGTTAGGGGCAGGAACAGGTTTATTAGGCGCACCTTTTTTGGTAGCTACCTTACCGGCAGATCTGGTGAAAATGCTGAAGTTGCAAACCTTCACCATTCACAGCGTGGCCTATGCCTATGGCTACTCTGCCGAGACAACGGATTTCAAGACCGATGCTTCACTAATTCTGTCTAATAATTCTTTTGATGAAATCTCTCGATCTCTCCAGAAAATGCTAGAAGCCCAAATGGAGCAAGCTTTCAAGGAATTAGATCTGGAACTGACTCCTGAAGAATTACAAGACCTACAGCCTGAATCGACTTGGAATCTGGGGGCTACAGTGAATCAAGCGGCTAAAAAATCCGCTGCAACCACCGCTGTAAAACTTGGTGTTTCCCACAGCAGTAAGTATATTGCGAAAGCTGCGGTTCGATTGGGTGGCAATGCCCTGTGTGACCAGGCCCTAAAGCGTGTGCCGCAACTATTGAGGGGAATGGCATGGTCAGTGGCTGGTAAGAAGATTGCCGAAAAAACAATTCAACGGGGAGTCAGCCGCGCTGTTCCCGTTTTGGGTGCGGTTGTTGGTGGTGGCATGGATTGGTGGGCAATCCAACAGGTTGGAAATGTGGCGATCGACTACTACAAAAACGATGGGCCAGAGCATTTGAAAGCGCTGACGGAAATCTTCGGAAAAGTGCCGGTTGAGGATCTGAATGAGGATAATCCATTCCCGCCGAGCGATCTTGACGAACTCTTTGCAATCCCTTGGTAGGGTGTGTAGGAGCGCGATCTCGGAATCACGCAACAGTTAGCTTTTCAATACTATGCGTCATCGAAAACAACCACATGGGTTTAATTAAGCTGGGTTGAGTGCTGGGGATTCGATCGCGGGTAAGGGTTCGATCGGGGCGGCGATCGGAACCCACTGACAGAAGCAAACGGCGATCGCCTCAAACGCGCTGCCCATCTCCCGGGGTTCATAAACCTCAACCCGTGTGACTTGCCAATTGCTGAGGCGGCTGTGGGTGCTGGCGGCGGGAAATTGCGGATCGATCGCCGACTCAACCCGCACATAATCGCGCAGTCGATAGCCCGGTTGAGGCAAGGGGCGCTGAGACGCATCGTAATACTCAACCAAAATATCCGTCAGGCTACCGCTGGGCATCAGTTGCCGATCGTCCCACCCTTCCGCGTCGGCCGTTTCCGTTTTGAAAATGATGTAGCGTCCCATGGCCTGCCTCAGTCTTCAGGGACGAGCCGGGCTAGCGATGACGAGGCTATATAGCCAGTTGCCCATCGCCCACCAAGTAACAGTGATGCTAACTTAGAGGTATCGCCTTTCTATTACACATCTGTCAATTATACTATTTGCAGGATAGCGCAACTTTTGACCTGCACTTTGCCAAGTCTGCCAATAGCAAATTGTGTAAATCTAGAAAAAACATGAAAATTCAAAAAATCTCTGTTGATGGACTTTTTGGTGTTTTTAACCATGAAATATCGTTGAATTTAAGCGAAAAAATTACAATTATTCACGGGCCGAATGGGTTTGGAAAAACAGCTATCTTGAGAATGCTGAATGGATTTTTTAATGCTCAATATTCTATTTTCAAAAAAATTCCATTCAGGAACTTCCAGATTGAATTTGTTAATGGGGATAGTGTGGCAATTAAAGGGAATACAAAAGATAAGATGCAAAGCCATTTACAAGACATCGAATTTGTCTATCGTGAGCCAGGACAAGAAGACAAAGTTTTCTGTTTAAAAAGCAACCAAAGAATGACAAAGCGAAAAATGTCAAATTTTCGTTTTGATCCTGATGTATGGGAGGAAGTTATACCCGAAATTCGCCAAATCGGAAGCAAACTGTGGCGAGATTTGCGCACAGGTGAACCTCTTACGGCCCAAGAAGTTCTCGAAAAGTACGGTCATCTTCTGACTGATGAAGGAAATCCATACACAGAAGATGACTGGTTAATTAAGTTAAAAAGTGATGTTCATATTCGGTTAATCGAATCACAACGATTATTAAATTTTCTTCCGAGTCGTTCTTCTAGAAGCTACTCTGGTTCACCTTCAATGTCGCCCACAGTACTAGCCTATTCAGAAGAGATTGCTCAACTCATTAAATCGAAACTTGCAGAATATGGTGCAACTTCTCAGTCTCTCGATAGAACCTTTCCTGCAAGAGTGGTCAAGCAACCATTATCTCCTGAAGTTACAGATGAACAACTCCGCCAGCAATTAGATGAGCTAGAAGAAACTCGTTCTGGATTGATTGAGATTGGTCTATTAGATCAGGATGGGGATACAGAGTTACTAACTCAACTGCAATCAATTGATGAAAGTACTCGAAATGTTCTTTCGGTCTACATTGAAGATGTTGAGAAAAAACTTGACGTTTTCCGTGAAATCGCAAACAAAATTGACTTGCTTAAAAGGATCATTAATAAAAAATTCTCTTACTCCTATAAAGAGATCAGCTTTAGCAAAGACAAAGGATTTGTTTTTAATACACTATATCATCCTAATTCGCCAAATCATGGCACAGTTTCACCGACAGACTTATCATCTGGTGAGCAACATGAACTAGTACTGCTGTACGAATTACTGTTCAAGGTTCAGCCAAATTCCTTAGTCTTAATTGATGAACCTGAACTTTCGCTTCACGTAGGCTGGCAGTCTCAGTTCTTAAAAGATTTGCAAGAGATTACAGAGCTTGCCGATCTTGATATTCTGATTGCCACCCACTCTCCTGATATTATTCAAGACCGTTGGGATTTGACTGTGGAGTTAAAAAGACCGCAGCAATGAGAGATCATATTTCTGTTAATCGCGAGGCGAATGCTATTCACATGAGGAGAAGCACATTTTCTGGTGCTTTTTTATTGATTGAAGGTAACTCAGATAGAACCTTCTATGAACGCTTTATCGATGACAAAGAATGCCAGATAGTAGTAACTTCAGGAAAGTCAAGAGCTATCAGTATTCTAAAGATTCTGGAAGGTTTTAGTTTCCAAGGTGTGGTTGCTATTGTTGATGCAGATTTTGATCGACTTGAAAATTTCGTCTCTACAAGTCCTAATTTGATTCAGACAGACACGCATGACTTAGAAACTATGCTTCTGATTTCACCTGCTCTTGAAAAGGTAATTCGCGAGTTTGGAATTCGGAGTGACGATGAAAGCTCTAGACAGAAAATGACTGATTTTAGTAATACAATCAGAACGAAACTTCTTGACTGTGGAATACCTATTGGATATTTGAGGTGGATTTCCTTACAGGAGTCGCTGGACTTAACTTTTGATGGGATTGAGTTTGCCAGATTTATTGATGGAAAAACACTTCAAATTTGTCTAAGAAATCTCATAAGGGAAGTTAAAAATAAGTCGCAAGCTCATTTATTACAAACTGAAGATCTGCAAACGGAAATAGAAAATCAAAGAGATGATAGTCATGATCCTTGGCAAGTTTGCTGTGGACATGACTTAGTTCAAATTCTATCCCTTGGATTGCGCCAACTTGCTTCCAAGAAGAATAAATCTGAAGTAAAACCAGATGATTTAGAGCGAAGCTTACGACTTGCTTATGAGGGAGTATTTTTCTACCAGACACAGCTTTATACAAAAATTTGCCTGTGGGAAAGCAACAATCCTACGTTTCGAGTTCTACATAATAGCAGTGCTTGAAATCTCTAGGCTTCAAAATGTTGTGTTGCCACCACAGTCTTTTTGACTGTCGAGCCAATGCCAACATTCATCGCAAAAATAACCCCAGTCGATCGCCCTGAATAAGCAACCAACTGGGGTCAAGGAATCGGGCAGCTCATCACCACCCGATCGCCCTAGGGAATCGAAATTAAACCGTTGCGGCCACCTTTTCCTCGGCGGGGTTGGCATTCGCTTCCGGCGTGTTCGCTTCCGACGGCGGAACCACCTGCCAGAACTTGGGCAAGCTGTTCGCCCAATCGGCCAGGATCGCCTTCGCCTTCGGGCTGCCGGTCTTTTCGGCGTGGGCTTCGATCAGCGTCTTCAGTTGCTCCTCGCCCGCCGGGGTGCAAACCCGCTGGATCTTGACGATTTCGCCGTTCACCTTGCCGGGGAAGCTGCCATCTTCGTCGTAGCAGTAGGCTAAACCGCCGGTCATGCCTGCGCCCACGTTGCGACCCGTGGAACCGAGCACCACGATCGTGCCGCCGGTCATGTATTCGCAGCAGTGGTCGCCTGCGCCCTCGATCACCGCTTGCCCCTTGGAGTTACGCACGCCGAACCGCTCGCCGGCCCGACCGCTGGCGTAGAGCACGCCGCCCGTGGAACCGTAGAGGCAGGTGTTGCCGACGATCGCGTTGTGTTCCGGCGCAAAGGTGGCTTCGGTGGGCGGCCGGACGATGATTTCACCGCCGTTCATGCCCTTGCCCACGTAGTCGTTGGACTCACCAATCAGCTCTAGGGTCATGCCGTTGATGTTGAAGGCTCCGAAGCTTTGGCCGGCGCTGCCCACGAAAGTGAGGTGCAGATGCCCTTCAAAGCCCTTGTCGCCGTAGCGCTTGGCGATGTTGCCGGAAACCCGCGTGCCCACGGAGCGATCGGTGTTGATGATCTTGATCGTTTTGTGAACCGTGCCCTGGTGGCGGATCGCCCGTTGAATGTCCTCATCGCCCAGGATCGCGTTGTCCAGCACCACATCGTTGCTGTGGGGGCGGGGGCTGTGGTTCAGCCAACTGCGATCGCTCCGGGTGTCGGGCAGGTTGGTCAAGATCGACAGGTCGATCGCCTGGGTCTTGGTCAGGCTGGCATCTTCGCGCCGCTTCAGCAGATCAGCGCGCCCAATCACCTCATCCAGGCGACGGAAGCCTAACCGGGCCAGCAACAACCGCACTTCTTGAGCCACAAAGTAGAAGAAGTTAACCACGTGATCCGGAATGCCGGGGAACCGCTTGCGCAGGTGCTCCTGTTGGCTGGTGACACCCACGGGGCAGGTGTTCATGTGGCAAACGCGGGCCATGATGCAGCCCTCGGCGATCATGGCGATCGTCCCGAAGCCGAACTCTTCGCCACCCATCAGGGCCGCCATCAACACATCCCAGCCGGTTTTGAAGCCGCCATCGACGCGCAGGACGACGCGATCGCGCAGGCCGTTTTCCATCAGAGACTTGTGCACTTCCGCCAAGCCCAATTCCCAGGGACTACCGGCGTGCTTAATCGAGCTGAGGGGTGAGGCTCCCGTGCCGCCG
This sequence comes from Limnothrix redekei LRLZ20PSL1, assembly GCF_043235035.1. Classification (NCBI taxonomy): domain Bacteria; kingdom Bacillati; phylum Cyanobacteriota; class Cyanophyceae; order Pseudanabaenales; family Pseudanabaenaceae; genus Limnothrix; species Limnothrix redekei. The sequence goes on from NZ_JAZAQF010000070.1 coordinate 18,598, forward strand.
TCGTGGCCGGAAATTTGGATCACGTCGGCGTTGGCCTTGGCCACCCCGGCGGCTACCGTGCCGATGCCCACTTCGGCCACCAGTTTCACGGACACCTTGGCGCGCGGGTTGATTTGGTGCAAATCAAAGATCAGTTGGGCCAAATCTTCGATCGAGTAGATGTCGTGGTGGGGCGGCGGCGAAATCAGGGTTACGCCGGGCTTCGATCGCCGCAGCATGGCGATGTAGGGGCTGACCTTCTTGCCGGGAAGCTGACCGCCCTCACCGGGTTTTGCGCCTTGGGCCACCTTGATTTCGATTTGCTCGGCGCTCATCAGGTATTCCGGGGTCACGCCAAAGCGCCCCGAAGCCACCTGCTTAATCGCGGAGCTGGCCCGGTCGCCGTTGCGCAGGCCCTTCAGGTGCGGGAAGGTGGCGGACAGGCCGTTTTCGTCCACATCGTTCAGGGTGATGTAGCGGCGCGGATCTTCGCCGCCTTCGCCAGAGTTGGACTTGCCGCCAATCCGATTCATGGCGATCGCCAGCACCTCGTGGGCTTCCGGCGACAACGCACCGAGGGACATGCCGCCCGTGCAGAACCGCTTCAGAATCGATTCGATCGACTCCACCTCGTCCACGGAAATCGGGCTGCGGCTGGTGTCGAAGTCCAGCAAGTCCCGCAGGGCCGTGGGCGTGCGCTGCTGCAAATAGCGCTTGTAGACGCTGTAATGATCGTAGGCTTCGGTGCTGAGGGCTTGCGCACCGGGCATCCATTCGCCCTCGGGCGTTTGAGCCTTGAAGGCATCCACGGCCTTGTGCAGGGCCTTGGCCATTTCCGGCGAGTTCATGTGGTATTCGCCGCCCTTGCGGTACTGGACGAAGCCCATGTTTTCCAGCTTCTTGGCCGTCAGTTCGGGGAAGGCCGCCGCATGGAAGGTCATCACTTCCTGGGCCAGTTCCGCCACGCCCAAGCCACCAACGCGGGACGGCGTGCCCACAAAGGCCAGGTCGATCAGCTCGCGCCCAATCCCGATCGCCTCGAAAATTTGCGCCCCATGGTAGCTAGCCAGCAGCGAGATTCCCATCTTCGAAAGGATCTTCAGCAACCCGGCTTCCACGGCGGCCCGGTAGTTGGCCTGGGCCTGCTCGATCGAGCAGGCCGGCAACTTACCGCTGCCCATTAGGTTTTGGGTGCGATCGCTGTTCCACCAGTGGCGGATGCTTTCCAGGGCCAGGTAGGGGCAAACGGCGCTGGCCCCGAAGCCCACCGCACAGGCAAAGTGATGCGTACTCCAGCATTGGGCCGTGTCCGCCACGATCGACACCTGCATCCGCATTCCTTGGCGGATCAAGTGGTGGTGAACCGAGCCGATCGCCACCAGCGGCGGAATATAGGTGGTTTCCGGCGACAGGCCATCGGTGCGATCGCTCAGGATCAGGATTTCTGCCCCGCCTTGCACCGCCGCCACGGCCCGTTCTTGCAGGGCCGTAATCGCTGCCCGCAGACCCGCCGGGCCATCAGCCGTGCTGTAGAGCGTTGAAAGGGTGACCACTTGCATTCCGGACTCGGACAGCTTGCCCAGTTCCGTTTCATTCAACAGGGGCGAGCTAATCTTCAGCAGGCGAGCCGCTTCCGGAGCCGGAGTCAGCAGGTTGCCACGCCGTCCCAGGTGCATTTCCAGTGACATCACCAGCTTTTCGCGCAGGGGGTCGATCGGTGGGTTCGTCACCTGAGCAAACCGCTGCTTGAAGTAGTCGTAGAGCAAGTGGGGCCGGGTCGAGAGCACCGCCAAGGGGATGTCATCACCCATGCAGTAGGTCGGCTCCTTGCCGTTGGCCGCCATGTCCACAATCACCAAATCAATATCCTCGGCGGTGTAGCCAAAGGCCGTTTGGTGTTGCAGTAGGCGACCTTCATCCAGGTTTTTATCGATCGCAAAGGGTTGGGCGGTCAACTGCTGTTGATGGTCGCGCACCCAGTCGCCGTAGGGATGCTGGCGAGCCACCTTCAGCTTCAGATCCCAATTTTTCAAGATTTCACCGGCTTCCAGATCCACGGCGATCGCCTGGCCGGGGCCGAGACGACCCTTTTCGAGGATGTTCTCGATCGGCACATCCACCACACCGGCTTCCGAACCCACAATGATGTAGTCATCGCGGGTGATGCAGTAGCGGGCGGGGCGCAGACCGTTGCGATCGAGCGTTGCGCCGACGATCTTGCCATCGCCAAACACTAGCAGCGCTGGGCCATCCCAGGGTTCTTGCACCCCGCGATAGTAGTTGTAGTAATCGACGATTTCCGGATGATCGGCCAAATCCGGCTGATTTTCGTAGGCTTCTGGAACCAGCAGGGTGACGGCTTCCAGGATGCTGCGGCCCGATCGCACCAACAGTTCCAAGGAGTTATCCAAGTTGGCCGAGTCGCTGTTTTCATAGCTGACGATCGGCTTGAGGGCGTTTAGCTCCTCGGTTGTCCAATTTTCATGGGCCAAATCCGCCTGTTTGGCCAACATCCAATTCAGGTTGCCCAGCAGGGTATTGATTTCGCCGTTGTGGCCCAGCATCCGCATCGGTTGCGCCAGAGGCCAGCGGGGCATGGTGTTGGTACTGAAGCGTCGGTGGTAGACTGCCCAAGCGCTGGTGTAGTCCGGGTTGGTCAAGTCTTGATAGAAGCGGCCCAAGACCTCCGATCGCACCATTCCCTTGTAAATAATGGTGTGGTTCGAGAGGGAGCAAGCGTAGAATCCTACGGACTGGGATGTGACTTTTGTATCATCCTCACCGAGTGCTCTCACCACCGCATTGCCGAGCCGACGGCGCAGTTGGTAGAGTTGCCGTTCCAGGGCATCGCCGGTTAGGGTGGATTCAATAATCACCTGCTCGATCGTCGGTAGGTTTTCGCGGGCTTGGATGCCCAGCACCTCGGGGCGGGTGGGCACGACACGCCAACCCAGCAGGGTCAAGCCGACCTCCGCGATCGTTGCGTCAATGGCGGCCTTGGTTTTGGCCAGCTTGTCCGTATCCAACGGCAGGAACAACATCCCCACCGCCGTGCGATCGCGCTCGATGGTCTTGCCTTCGGTGGCGGCCCACTGCTCAATCAGGGTCCAGGGAATCGCTGTCATCACCCCTGCGCCGTCGCCCGAGTCGCGATCGGCACTGCAACCGCCCCGGTGCTCCATGCAACCCAGGGCGATCAGAGCTTTCTCCACCAAGTCGTGACTGGCTTGGGCCTGGCGCTGGGCAATGAAGCCTACGCCACAGGCATCGCGCTCCTCAGTCAGATAGCGCAACCCGGATTCCGGCATTACCGGCAACGGATTGCTGGAAAACACAGGGGCTTGGCTGGTGCGGTCACTCATAGTGGATCGGGTGGACTAGGCGATCGGGGTGAATAAAAAAAACAGACAGCGAGGGCGATCGAGCCACAGCGGCGATCGAGTGGCCGCTGCTGAGATCGATCAAGTTAGGGTCGATCGGATGCGATCGAAACTACAGAGTTTGCGTTATGACTGGGTTAAAAGACCGTCTGTTGAGCTTGGTCTTGAGTCCCCGGCAAAACGACCGGAATACATAGCCGGAGGGGCTTACTGATTGTCCGGTGAACGCGGTTGCACTGGTTGTATTGGCAACTACTGATTAGCACTGATCGGTAACGATCGTGTCAATCGCTGGCGGAACCGGCATCGGGAGCACGGGGTTAGCACGCGGGCGATCGACTGCAATCCCATGACCCAGTTCAATCCCATGACCCAGGGCCAAAACCGCTGGAAGCAGAACCAGTCAACCGCGATTGGGTTGGTCGGATCGGAAGATTGGTGCGCACATCCGCCAGCACAAATCGTCATTCATCGAGTCGTACAGATGACTGGGGAGTGAGGGGGTGCACCAAAATGATTCGAGCCTTCAGGATAGTCAGCAAACCCAATTCTAAAGAAACTGTAGCGCTTTAATCTAGATCGGCCCTTGGCGTTTATGCAACTGATCGGCCAACGAATGTTGATCGAATGTTGATTGGAATCGATCTGAATTGCTAACTCAGTTGCCTAAACTGCTCGTTGGGTTGCTCATCTTTGCTCCCATTTCCCCGCGAGTGAAGAAACCCGAATGGGTTCCCCAGCCCCAATCCTGCCGTTGCTCAGATCCCTAGCGGCGATTCGACCCGATCGCGCTACACTTTTGCCAGGGTTGGCTTAGCTGCCCCGTGACCTGCGCCCTTCATTTTCGCGTCCCTGCTGTCCCATGCCCATTGCCGTTGGAACGATCGAAACCCTTGGCTTTCCCTCCATCCTGGCCGCCGCCGATGCCATGGTGAAAGGCGGGCGCGTCACCCTGGTGTTTTTTGACAAGGCCGAAAAGGGCAACTTTTTCATCACCATTCGCGGCCCCGTCTCCGAGGTGGAGCGGGCCATGGAAGAAGGGATCAAAGCGGCGAAAGCGGTTTATGGCGGTCAGGTAATGAGCCACTACATCATTCCCCACCCCTACGAAAACACGGAGGGCGTGATGCCGATCGACTACACCCCCGAAAGCGAACCCCACCGCGTCACCTAAACTTTCAATCATTTTTCTGTTCAAGCGAAAACGGGAATTGGATCAAGGGATCTGAGATAGCAACGCTGAAATGATTAAGGTGGAGCTGCATCGTGATTGCTCAAATTCAGCCGCCATTTCCGTCCCAATCCATGACCGCTGCGGAGTATTTGGCTTGGGAATCTGAGCAGCCCATTAAGCATGAATATATCCATGGGCAGGTGTATGCCATGGCTGGCGGAACCTTGCCCCATAACGATATTGCGGTGAACTTAACCAGTGCCCTGCGGTTGTTTTTGCGCGGAACAGGCTGCAAAGTGCGAATGGCTGATGCCAAGGTGCAGGTCAGCGCTGCCGGGCCATACTTTTATCCCGATTTAGTTGTGAGTTGTGACGATCGCGATCAACGGGCGATCGAGGCCATCAGTTATCCCAAATGCATTGTTGAAGTGCTATCCCCCAGTACCGCCGGGTTCGATCGCGGCGACAAATTTCGCTACTATCGCCGCATTCCAACCTTAGAAGAATACGTGCTAATCGATGCGGAAAAGGTGGGAGTTGATTGCTATCGCAAAACGAGCGCTGGGAAGTGGGAATTAACCGCATATCCTGACGATGAAGCCGATCCGAACCAGCCGATTCTTGAGCTGATGAGTCTCAATTTTGCTTGTCCGCTGTCGTTGGTTTACGAAGAAGTGGAACTGAGCCAAGCGATCGATCCAAATCCCACAGATTCCACTCGATCGGCTGAGTCATGATCGCCCTCTCTGTTCAGCACGGGTGTGCTCGATCGCCCTCTGCGCTGCCGCCACTGACGTAAGATAGGCGACTTGCGCTCCCATGGATGAATTGCTGGGAGAAACGACATTCTAGCTTCGAAGAGCAATCAATCTTCAGGCTTCAAAATTCCCGTTTCTAACTGATCGAGATAGATAAATTCTGGTGCTTTCACACCGGCTTGTTGGCGAATTTCTACCAACCTCGGTGACTCAAAAAATGCCCTAGCATCTTGAATTGAAGTCCAATGGGAGAAGTGAACAATCTTGTTAGGATCGCATTCATCCCGCAATACTTGATAAGAGCGCTCGCCTGCCTGTTGGCGAATGTTGGCAGCGCCGTCAAAAATCGCTTTCCAAGTGGCGTAACCTTCCACTTCATGAATGATTAACACATGAGCCATGATACAATCAACCTCTTGCACGAATATCACGAATATTAGGTGAAAAATCCCCAAGGCCACCTAGGAGATGGCGCGATCGCCCATAGGCGCTTGGTGTTGCAAGAGGTGAACTACGGCTTGGGTGCGATCGCGCACGCCCAGTTTTTGCAAAATGGCATGGACATGCACCCGCACCGTGCCGGGGGCAATGTGCAAGGTTTGGGCAATGTCTTGGTTGCTCTGGCCCTGGGCGATCAGATGCAAAATTTCCTGTTCTCGTTGGGTGAGTTCCTCGATCGCCCCATGGATCAGGCGATCTCCCCGACTTGTCACGGTTTGGGGAGCGCTGGCTGTGTCCGATTGGGCCATGGCTGCTTGGATTTGGCTGGTGGCTAGGTCGTCCCACCAGGAGGCCCCGGCAGCGATCGATCGCATCGCCAGAATCAGGGTGTCGGCGCTAATCCCCTTGCGACAATAGCCGCGTGCTCCGGCGGCCACCAACCGGGCGATCGCGTCGGGTTCGGCGCGGGAGGTGAGCACCAACACGGGCAAGGCGGGCTGAATTTGCACCAGTTGCCGACAGGTTTCCACGCCGCCCATCCCCGGCAACCCAATATCCAGCAGGGCCACATCAAAACATTGTTGGCGAGCTAGGTCGATCGCCTGTTCGCCATCAGCCGCCGCCGCCACCTGCCAATCGGCTTCCTGCTGGAGCCGGATCGTCAGCCCCAGGCGAAATAGCTCGTCGTCTTCAATCAGCAGAATTTGCATGGACTGCGGGGGTAATTGGCGGAGGACAAGCGGCCAGCTCCACCAGGAAGGTTGCGCCTTGGGGCGATCGGTTCTCTGCCCAGATTTTACCGCCGTGGGCTTCGATGATTTGGCGGCTGAGATAAAGCCCCAACCCCGAGCCGGTGAGCTGGCGATCGCTGCCCGCTTGATAGAACCGATCGAACAGCTTGGGCAGCGCCGCCGGGGGAATGCCGGGGCCCGAGTCCGACACCTCCAGCCGGTGGCAAGACCCGAGCGATCGCAACTGCACCAAAATTTGCGAGTCGCGCGGCGCGTGGTTGAGGGCATTCAGCAGCAAGTTATCGATCGCCCGCTCTAACTGCAAGGCATCGGCCGCCACCCAAAAGCTGGCCCAAAAGCCCGAATCGCCGCGCTCCAGCCGAATCGTGACGCGCCGCCCCGCCGCCAACACCCGCAACGGTGCGATCGCCCGTTCCGCCAGCTCGCCCAACTCCCAAGGCTGGCGATCGAGCCAGACTCCTTCCGCGTCGTTGCGATAAATTTCCAGGATGCTTTCCAGCAGGCGCAAACTGTTGCGGTGACTGCGTAACATCACCGCCAACACCTGTTGCTGCTGTTCGGTGGCGGGGCCCAGTTGTTGGGATTGGAAGGCTTCCAGAGTGGCGATCGCCCCGAGTAGCGGCGTTTTCAGATCATGGGTCAAGGTGGCGGCAAAGTCTTCGCGCAGTTGGGCGAGCTGGCTTTGGGCGGCCAGTTGGGCCTGTTGTTGGGCCAACCGGGTGCGATCGCGCCGGGCCCGATCGCTCAACAGGGCCGTGACCAACAGGGCCAAACAAACCAACAACCGATTGGTGATGGCGGCCGGTGAACCCATCGCCCCGGCCGGCACCCACAGGTTAAGCAACACCAGCCCGATCGCCCCCAGAGTGACAACCATCGTGGTTTTGGGCCGACCATAGGCCCCCACCAGCCCGACCGGAACCACATATAGATACCCCAACACGTAATCGGTGGGGGTCAAAAACTCAGCGGCGATCGCCAGCACTGTCCAAAGCACCGTGGCGCTACCGATCCAAACCCGTTGCTGGGCCAAGGGAACTGATGGGGTCGATCGCCGAGTCATGGCAGTAGCCCTGAGTTGATGGACAAGAATGATCGAAACAAAGGGTTGAAAGGTTGTTATCACCTCCTAAAACAGGACTGGGAGCTAACTTGTCAAGAGGGTTGAAAGCTATCTAGGTAGGTTTAAATCTGACTTGAGAGTTAATTAATATTAACTTCGTAAGTCAGTTCTAAGAGCTAATTTATAAAGAGAAGCTAAAGCCGACTTGGCAGCTCTAAATCCGGTTTTAGGCTAGACCTACCCGAAGCATCACCCAGCTCATGAGTCGTCTCCCGGTCATTGCCAATCCTACCCG